>NZ_JAUNPE010000005.1:0-11234 GCF_030536815.1 Kocuria sp. | reverse complement strand
CCACCATCCGCGCCGCCACCGTCCGCGGACACTGGGAAAGAGAAGGATCTCCTGCCCGGGGTGGCGCCCCGGGTTCCGGACACCAGACGGGACACCGATCGCGACGGCACCCTCGATATTGAAGACACCGACCTCGACGGGGACGGCATCGACAACGAGGCTGACGACAACCTCGACGGCGATAAGTTCGTCGATGAGGTTGATCCGGACATGGATGGGGACGGCCTGCTCAATGAAGGAGACCCGGACATTGACGGGGACGGCATCCTCAATGACAAGGAAGAGGGGCCCATACGCCCGGCACGAGTGACGTCCGGCAAACCAACCCCCGAGACTGGCGAGCCGAGCGCTCCGGCAGGAATCACGGCCCCTGCCCGGGGAAATCGGAATGCCGGCACCTCGCCGGCCACCAGTGCAGTGCAGGCACGCTGAGGTGCACCTGATCTCATAACTTGGTCGCCTGGCGCAGTCGGCGAACGTTGATGAGCGGGAGGCCGAGCAGGGCAGAGGACCAGGGTGCCGACGATGCGGTCGTAGCGGATTCCGAGGCGTTTGAAGCGCAAGACCCCGGAGATGGGGCGCTCGACCACCAAGCCGTGTCGATCCAGATGAGTTTTGGCCTCGATCCCACGGCGGGTAACACGCACTTTGATGCCTGGGCGGCGCCGTGGCTGCACGGGACGTCCGCACCGATCGCGCACACCGGAGGTGGCCACCATCAGGAGTTCGAAGAGACGGCTGTCGTGGGTGTTGGCGGCCGGGGCGTGAACGTGCAGGGGCAGGCCGTTGCGGTCAGTGAGCAGGTAGTACTTGGAGCCCGGGTTCGCGTGGTCGGTGGAGTTCGGGCCGGTCAGCTCGCTCCCCTTTTTGGGTTCGTACCGACACCGAGTCGATGCTGGCCCCTGTCCAGTCGAGGATCTGCTCCTCGGAGAGCTCCTCGAGCACGGCCCGGTGGGGCTTCTCTCAAACCCCGGCCGCCTGTCACTCGCGCAGAGGCAACCAGGCGGTGTGTCCGGACCCGTGCCCCAGAGCCGGTGGCAGGTCAACGACACCGAGGTATGCAGCACGAACAAGATGCCCTCCACAGCGGCCCAGTCATCGATCCACGCCGCCTACCGGGACCTCGCGGCGGCGTTAGGGGCGGGATGAGCGGGGCGATCAGCTCCCACAGTCGATCATCCACTGCGGCTTCATCGTGGCCATACAGGAATGGTCAGCCAGCCGGACGAGGGCGATCAACGACCGACCAGGTCTTGAAAACAGATGTACGATAATCGCGATGAGTCACGACCACGGCATGTTCGGTTGGACTTTGTTCAGATACGTCACAGCCCTGGCGTTCGGTCTGGGCGCGGTCGGCTACGCCGCGGGATGGTGGGCGTCCCGCCACCGGGGGCGCTGGCCGATCCACCGCGCCGTGCTGTGGTACACCGGGCTCTTCTGCGCCGGGGTCGGGCTGGTGGGCCCGATCGCTGAAGCCGCCCGCACGAGCTTTCCCGCCCACATGGTCGGGCACCTGCTCTTGGGCATGGTCGCGCCACTGTGTCTGGTGCTCAGTGCCCCGGTCACTCTTGCTCTGCGTGCTTTGCCTGTGGTTCAGGCCCGCGCGCTCTCCTGGGCCCTGCGCACCGCTCTCGTGCGGGCTCTGACCCATCCGGTGGTCGCGGTGGTGCTCAACGTCGGGGGCCTGTGGGCGCTTTACACCACCGATCTGTACGGCATGATGCACACCTCGGTGTGGTTGTATGCGCTCGTCCACGCCCACGTCTTCCTGGCCGGCTATCTTTTCACCGCCGCGATGGTGGGGATTGACCCGAACCCGCACCGGAGCTCCTTCGCCCTGCGGACCGCAGCGCTCATTGGGTTTCTCACAGCCCATTCGATCTTGGCCAAGTGGCTTTACGGCCACCCGCCCGCCGGCGTTGACTTCGCCGACGCGCGAATCGGGGCGCAGATCATGTATTACGGTGGGGACGCCGTGGACGTCACCTTGATCGTTGTTTTCTGCGCCCAGTGGTACACCGCCACCCGCCCCCGTGGAATACCCCTGACAGACACCCATGCACCGCGCTGAGTACACACCCGGCGCCAGCGTCCGTCCAGATCCCTAAGGGAGAATACATCCATGGAGTACTTCGCGGCTGTGCTGCCGTCCATCTGCATCGGCGTCATCTTCTGGCTGATCATGCGTTCGATTTTCCGCGGCGACCGCACCGAGCGCGCCGTCGAATCCGCTTCCCAGGACGACGCAGCACGCTGGTATAAGGACCTCAAGCAACGCGAGAGCGACGCCCTCCCCTTCAGTCCATCCTCCCTCGCCGACAACGAGCCCACGCGCTGACCCCGGGCATCATGTCAGCGGGGGGGCTAGCGGCTGACCGCCTCAGGTGATGGGGAACGCGTCCCCCGCGACGGGGCTGTGGCCCGCCCCGTGACATGCCCGTCGACGGGGCGACCTACGCATCACGGACCCCGTAAGCCAGGACGGCCTCAGATCGTCGGCTGCGGCAGCTCCCGGATCCGCTGATACAGACCACCCGTTGCATCCTCGGATTGTGAAGACGGCGGAGAAGCCGTGACGGTTCACGGTGCGGGAGAGCGTCAACCACACCGACCACCAGCTCGCCGGTGAACCCGTCCACGACTGCCCCACCCGCACCGCCGGTCCCGCGCGGGCAGCACGGCCACCCGGGACACCGAGGCTCACAGCACTCACATCACAGCGATCAGGACAGGGAGGACAGATGACGGATCCGCTCACCGGGCGTGTTCTGGTGGTCGACGATGAGGTCGACCTGGCGGAACTGGTCGCGGAATATCTGCGCAAGGCGGGCCTGGACGTCGAGGTGCGCCACGACGGCACGGACGCGGTGGCCGCGGTGCGGGAGTACGCCCCGGACGTCCTCGTGCTGGATCTGGGGCTACCGGGAATCGACGGGATCGAGGTGTGCCGTCAGGTGCGGACCTTCTCCGACTGCCACGTGCTGATGCTCACCGCCCGCGACGACGAGGTCGACAAGATCGTGGGCCTGTCGGTGGGAGCCGACGACTACGTGACCAAGCCGTTCAGCCCGCGCGAGCTCGTGGCCCGGGTCCAGGCCATGCTGCGCCGGGCCCGCACCCGCCCCGCGCCCACCCCGCCGCCGGCGGGGCGGGCCCAGGAGCTGGTGATCGGGGACCTGGTGGTGGACGAGGCCGCCCGGGAGGTCCGCGTGGGCGGGGAGTCGGTGGCACTGACCCGGATCGAGTTCGATCTGCTGGCCGCCCTGGCGACGCACACGCAGATGGTGCTCTCGCGCCGGCAGCTGGTGGAGATCGTCTGGGACACGCGCTGGACCGGGGACGAACACCTGGTGGACGTGCACATCGGGCGGATCCGCAAGAAGCTCGGCGATGAGGCCGCCAGCCCGAAGTTCATCCATACGATCCGCGGGATCGGTTTCCGGATGGGCACCGGAGAATGAGCAGCACTGTCTTAACAAGCCCGCGCTGGTCCTGGAGCCCGTTGACGGTGCGGTTGATGCTGGCCCAGACCGCGGTGCTGTTGATCGGGTTGATCATCGTGGTCGTGACCGCGGTGCTGGTCGGGCCGAACATGTTCTACCACGAGCTCGTCGAGTCGGGTCACGCCGATGAGGCCCTCGGGCTGGTGCACCTGGAGGACGCCTTCCGCTCGGTGAGTCTCACGGCCCTGGCCATCGGCGGGTTGCCGGCTCTCTACATCGCCGGGCTGCTCACCTTCTACCTTTACCGCACGATCGGGCGGTCCCTGGCCTCTTTCAGCACCGCCGCCGGTGAGGTGGCCGCGGGCAACTACGATGTCCGCGTCACCTCCACCAAGCTGGGCCCGGAGTTCGACGCCCTGGCCTCCTCTTTCAACGAGATGGCGGCCAAGCTCAGCGCGGTGGACACCACACGGCGCCAGATGCTCGCCGACCTAGCCCACGAGATGCGCACCCCACTGGCCAGCCTCAAAGGCCACCTGGAAGGGGTCGAGGACGGGGTGGTCGCCCTCGATGCGCACACCACCGGCATCCTTCACGCCCAGATCACCCGCCTGGAGCGCCTGGCCCGCGACATCCGCCAGCTCACCGCCGCCGAAGAGGGCATGACCCGCCTGCAGCTCACCCCCCAAGACCCGGAGCATTTGGCGGTCCAGGCGGTCGCGGCCATCGAGCCCGACGCCGCCGGCAAGGGTGTGTCGATCACCGCGGTGAGCACCGGCCCGGAGACCGCCCCGGTGCCGCTGGACCCGGAACGGATGGGCCAGGTGCTGAGCAACCTGCTGGAGAACGCCCTGCGCCACACCCCGACCGGGGGCACCATCATCCTGCGCACCGACCACACCGCCGAGGCGGTCACTTACACCGTCACCGACACCGGGGAGGGCATCAGTGCCGAGAGCCTCCCGCACGTCTTCGAGCGCTTCTACCGCGCGAACACCGGCCGGGAGGCCCACCGCGGCGGCTCGGGGCTGGGCCTGGCGATCAGCAAGGCCCTCGTCGAGGCCCAGGGCGGAACCCTGGAGGCCACCAGCGACGGCCACGGCCGGGGCGCCAGCTTCCGGATCCACCTGCCCTACCGTCGCCCCACCGGCTGAACACTGGGAGCACCCGGACCTAAGGCTTGAAAACGACTGCGGGCCGTGCCCGCCACCAAGAGCTTCGGAGCTTGGTGACGGGCACGGCCTGCGGCGGTGCAGAGGCACCTACCTGCGCGAGGTCCCAGTGGTCCCTCCGAGCACGAGCCGGCGGGTGCCTTTCACGCTGAGGCTGACAACCCGTTCCAGCGGGCCCTGGCCCAGGGCGCGGTACCAGGCGACCGCGAACAAGGCCGCCAGCGTCACGTGGATCAGGAACCACAGGTACGGCTGGTCGTAGTGGAGCTCGAAGGACAGGCCCACCAGGTGAGCGGTGTACAGGGTCAGAGTCATGACGCCCATCGCTGCCAGCGGCAGCAGCCAGGCCTCGGCCTTGCGGGCGATCAGCAGGAAGGCCCCGAGCACGGCCAGGCTCACGCCCAGGCTGGCCGCGATCGCCAGCGGGGTGTTGGTGTGCGGGGTGGCGATCGCCAGCCACCACACCGTGGAGGTCGGCAGGGAGTCCGGTCCCCAGATCAGGACCTCGGCGAGTTCCTCCTCACCGAACGAGGAGGCGTCCAGCAGCCGCTGGTAGCCGCCGAAGGCGTAGAGCAGGAAGTAGGAGGTGGCCTGAGCAAAGATCGCGATCCCGACACCGATGACCAGCAGCCGGATCTGCACCTCCTGCTTGCGCAGGTTCAACCGGCCCAGACCCATGCCGACCAGCAGATAAGTCATGTACGGCAGGGCTGGGTAGGTCCCGGTGAGCAGCAACTGGGAGGCCGTGGCCCCCGGCTCCGTCAGGACGGTGGTGAGGGTGGGATTGTAGTTGCTCCAGGCGGGCAGCTCGTTGAGCAGGCCCTGCATCAGCAGCGGGGACACGAGCCCGAAGACCGCCGCGGAGATGAAGAGTACCTTCGGCCCGGCGTGCAGGAAGGGGATTGCCAGCAGGAAGAACACCCCGTAGTAGATTAAGATGTTGTCCGCCGGGGCGTCTTCGGGCATCAGCGTCCCGATCCACAGCCCCACCGCCGCAATCAGCACGGCCCGTATCGCCAGGCCGATCCGGTCGGCGGTCATCGCCTTGCCTTCGTGCGGGTGGCTTCCGCCGGAAGTCAGGGCCAGTCCGACCCCGGCCAGCAGGGCGAACAGGGCTGCGGAGTCCCCGGAGAAGATCCGCCAGGTGAAGCTGGCCTCCCCGGTCTCCTCGTTCCAAGAGGGCAGGATGTGGATGGCCATCAACCCGACCAGCGCCAACCCCCTCGCCGCATCGATCCCCACCAACCGGCGTGTGGGCCGGATCAGTGCATCGTCGAGTCTCCCTGAATCGGTTCTCTCCGCTCGTGACATCGCGCTCATGACTCCCCCTGATCGAGCCGGCCCTTCCAGGGCCAGCGAAGTGTGCGGCCCGTCGGGGGTCGCGTCCATGGCCCCGGGGCATCCGGAGCCGATCTAACTTCAGGGTCTCGTCCACACTTGACGCCCACCTCGCGGGATCCTCAAGATTCCGTCAAGATTCCCACGGAGTTGCGCCGTCGGTGCGTGCCTCCGGCGCCTGCTCGACGTCACAGTGGCCGCAAGAACATCGTCTGCACGGCCAGGGTTTGTCCCGCGCGGCGTCCGATTCCCACGATGGGACCACGGGGGTCGTTGCACCCCGTGGAGCAGCCCGCTCCCGACAGGGCAGGGGGTGGGAGACCAATAAGCGAAACCAGTCGGGCCGGTGGACGGGGAACGAAGCGGTGGGCCGTGGAGGCTTCCGTGTGTGCGGACCATCTAGCGGGCGCAGGCCCCTATGAGTTGAGCCCCCGATAGTGGTGTAGCGCGGTGGCCCTGCTCGTCGTTGCGGACGAGGGCGCGGCCACCGTGAGATCTTTCGAGTTCACCTCTCACAGCACCCTCGAAAGGACATCATCACGATGACCGCTCCTCACATTGTCGACCCCACCGGCCTGCTCGGTGAAGCCCTGTCCGAAGCCTCGCCGGATCTGATGCGCAACCTGCTGCAGACGGTGATCAACGCGCTGCTCTCCGCCGACGCGGACGCGGTGGTCGGCGCCGAGTGGGGCCGACCCGCTCCCGAGCGGGTAACCCAGCGCAACGGCTACCGCCACCGCGACCTCGACACCCGCGTGGGCACGATCGACGTAGCCGTCCCGAAACTGCGGGCCGGCACCTACTTCCCGGAGTGGTTGCTGGAGCGCCGCAAGCGGGCCGAGTCCGCGCTGATCACCGTGGTCGCCGACTGCTACCTCGCCGGGGTCTCGACCCGCCGGATGGACAAGCTGGTGAAGACCCTTGGGATCAACGCCCTGTCGAAGTCCCAGGTCTCAAGGATGGCCGGTGACCTCGACGAGCACGTGGAGTCCTTCCGCCACCGGCCCCTCGGGGACGTCGGGCCGTTCACCTTCGTCGCCGCCGACGCACTGACGATGAAAGTCCGCGAGGGCGGGCGCGTGGTGAACGCGGTCGTGCTCCTGGCCACCGGGGTCAACGGTGACGGCCACCGTGAGGTCCTGGGCATGCGGGTGGCCACGGCCGAGACCGGGGCGGCCTGGAACGAGTTCTTCGCCGATCTGGTGGCCCGCGGCCTGGGCGGGGTCCGCCTGGTCACCAGTGACGCCCACGCCGGGCTCAAGGACGCGATCGCGGCGAACCTGCCCGGGGCGTCCTGGCAGAGGTGCCGCACCCACTACGCGGCCAATCTCATGTCGATTTGCCCGAAGTCCATGTGGCCGGCCGTCAAAGCCATGCTCCACAGCGTCTACGACCAGCCCGACGCGACAGCCGTGAACGCCCAGTTCGACCGGTTGCTGGACTACGTCGCCGAGAAGCTGCCCGCGGTGGCTGAATACCTGGCCGATGCCCGTGAGGACATCCTCGCGTTCACGAACTTCCCCAAGGACGTCTGGGCCCAGATCTGGTCCAACAACCCAGCTGAGCGGCTGAACCGGGAGATCCGGCGCCGGACCGACGCGGTCGGGATCTTCCCCAACCGGCAAGCCATCGTCCGCCTCGTGGGAGCCGTGCTGGCCGAGCAGACCGACGAGTGGGCCGAAGGCCGCCGCTATCTCGGCCTCGAGGTCCTCACCCGCTGCCGGCTCACCACCGTCGCGGACACCGGAAGCGAGGTGACCACCGACCCCCTGACCGCGCTCACAGCCTGACCCTTACACGAAAGATCGCTACACCACTCCAGGGGGCTTGACCAACTGGGCCCCTGCGCCGCCCAGCAATGCAGGGGTCATCGGGTCGCCGGTGACCGGACCCCGGTGCTGGGGGTGGCCGGGGCCGGCGGTAGATTTTCGGCGTTGCCGCCCCGTCCCCTTGTCCACTTTTCGAGGAGCGGCCGTTCAGGAGGTCCTCCATGCCGCGTGTGTTCGGTCAGCCCCTCACCCCCGCTACCGCCGGCACCACCTACGGATCCGATGTCGACGTCCGGCAGGTGGCCCGGTATTCGGGGTTCCGCCCCGAGGTGCAGGGCCTGCGCGCGGTGGCGGTGCTGCTGGTGGTGGTCTACCACGTGTTCCTCGGGCGGGTCTCCGGGGGCGTGGACGTGTTCCTGCTGATCTCCGCGTTCTTCCTCACGCTGTCCTTCGTGCGCAAGCTCGAGGCAGGCCGGCCCCTGGCCCTGGGGCGGTACTGGTTGCACGTGTTCAAGCGGCTGCTGCCGCTGGCGGTGCTCACGATCCTGGCCACCCTGGTGGCAGTGGAGCTGCTCTACCCCGGCTACGACGTCGGACGCTGGCGCGCCGAGGCGCTGGCCTCGGTGTTCTACGCGGAGAACTGGGCGCTGGCGTTGTCCGCGGTGGACTACTACGCGGTGGATCACTCCACGGCCTCGCCGTTCCAGCACTTCTGGTCCCTGTCGGTCCAAGGGCAGGTGTTTCTGCTGTGGCCCCTGGTGTTCGGGGCGGCCTGGTGGCTGCACCGGCGGTTCGGGTGGCGGCCGGTGCCGGTGCTGGCGGTGTTCTTCGCGGCGATCTTCGCGGCCTCCCTGGCCTGGTCGGTGTACTCCACATCCGTTCAGCAGGAGTTCGCCTACTTCGACACCCGCACCCGGTTGTGGGAGTTCGCCCTCGGGTCGCTGCTGGCCCTGGCGCTGCCGTACCTGAATCCGCCCCGGGCAGCCCGGGTGCTCCTGGGCTGGTTCGGGCTGGTCAGCATGGTCTCGGTCGGGGTGCTGGTGGACGTCCAAGGCGCCTTCCCGGGGTGGATCGCGCTGTGGCCGCTGGCCTCGGCGGCGGCGATCATCGTGGCCGGCCGAACCGGGTCCCCGTTCGGGCTGGACCGGATCCTCGCCTCGGCGCCGTTGGTGCGGCTGGGAGACTGCGCCTACGCGCTGTACCTGGTGCACTGGCCGCTGCTGATCACCTATCTGGTGCTGCGCGACCGCCCGATGGCCGGGCCCCGCTCCGGGGTGGTGCTGGTGGTGCTCTCGGTGGTCCTGGCCGTGGTGATCACCCGTTTGGTCGAAGACCGGTTCAAGGCCTGGGCGTGGCCGGAGCAGAACAAGCGGCGCCTGGCGCTCACGGTCGCGGTGAGCCTGGCGGTGGTCGCCGTGCCCGTGCTGTCGCTGCAGCAGGTCCAGGACCGGCGGGCCGCCGAGGTGCTGGCCGCCGCCGATCGCAACAACCCCGGGGCCGCGGCCCTGCTGCCGGGCTTCCAGTACCAGGGTGACCCGGAGGCGGAAGCGATCCCGGTGGTCACCGGCGACTACTACCAGAAACCAGGGCTGGGTGAGCCCTGCCCGGCCGAGCTCGGGATCGCCGACAGCTATCAGCAGTGGTGCTTCGACACCGTCCCCAACGCCGATCCCGCCGCGACACTGATGGTCATCGGCAACAGTCACGTGCACATGTGGATCCCCGCGATCGAGGAACTGGCCAAGGCCAAGAACTGGCGGGTGGTGACCTATATCCGCGGTAACTGCATGTACTCCACCGTCGAGGAACAGGTCGCCGACCACCAGGAATGCGCCCGATGGTTGGAGGGCACCGACCCGGTGATCGAGGCCGTGAACCCGGAGCTGGTGCTGGTCCAGGGCACCCGCAGCACCGATGAGAACGAGGAACAGTTCACCCCCGGGATGGAACAACGCCTCCGTAGCCTGGCGGAGCGCGGCATCCAGGTCATCGGGCTGCGCGACAACGCCCGCTTCGACTTCGTCCCCGCCCAGTGCGCCGTGGACCACGGGGCCGACGCCCCCCAGTGCGCTGCCTCCCACGTGATTCTGGGCCCGGACAGCCCGCTGGACCCGGTGGCCGGCGAACTGGCACAGGTCTCGATGGTCGACCTGGGGGATCTGATCTGCCCCGAAGGCACCTGTGTGCCGGTTATCGGCAACGTGTACACCTACTGGGACAACAATCACCTCACCGTCGAATACGTCCGGACCCTGGCACCCATGTTCACCCAACGCGTCCAGGAAGCCCTCACCAGCGACGGGGCCCCCTACTAACCCCGACCACAAAGCGGGCAGCTCGAAGCCTGGGCGCTGCTGAGCTCGCGGAGATCCGCCTCTAACCGGGCCATATGTAAAGCGATTCCTGGCCAGCTCGACGGTTGGGATCAGGGGTGAGTGGAGAGGTCGGTGCGGTCGCTGGAGAGGATGCTGCGGACGAGTTGCTGCTCGGCGCCAGGACTCTACAGCTGAGCCAGCCGTTCCCGTAGCTGCGCGATCTCCCGGTCCATCGACGGCTCAGCGAGGTTGCTCTGGGCCCAGGCGAAGAACCGCTGCGCCTCATCGAGCAACGAATCGAGGAAGGGGACGGGCTCCACCATCACCCGGGTCTCGTCGGTGGAGAAGAACACCTTGTGCTTGACCGTCTCCAGCACCACCGGCAGCGGCTGGTCCGGGTAGTAGGTCTTCCCGCGGCCGGTGTCCAGGAACTCCTCGACCACATGGAGCAGGTAGCACCACAGCGCCAAGACGTGATCCACCGCCCCGAACGGCAGCAGCTCGGCCCCCTGGTAGCGCAGCCGGATCTCGCCCTCGCTCCAGTCCCGGTCCCGTCGCCGACGGGACTGCCACAGCGCGGCGGCCTCGGCCTCGTGCTCGAAAATGTCCAGCAGGTAGTCCTGAGGATTGGCGGCCACCTTGGCGGGGTCAAAGATCGGTCCGCCCTTGAGGATCAGCGTGGTGCTGCTCAGCCGCGCAGTGCGCTGGTACTGCGCCCACGCCGAGTCACCCGTGGTGGCCGCCCGTGGCTTGCTCACGAGGCGGGCGCCTCGTCGAGTCGGTGCAGCTCGCTCCACAGCGGCGGCCGGCCGCGCAGGAGAAGGAACTGCTCGATCGTCGTCAGGGGTGGACCCGGCAGCTCATCGGTGGCCTCCCACACGCCGTCGCACTCATCGCACACGCGGATGGTCTCGTTCGTGGCGGCCACCTGCCAGGTGGCAAGGACACCGGTGTCACAGACAGGGCACTCATCGGGGTTCATCGCAGCTCCTTCCTTCGGATTCCTCCCGGCCAGGTACCGGGATCGTGATACGGATCGGCCGAGGACCCCGCCGCGCTGTGGCGACAGCGCTCACGAGGTCCTCGAGTGATCAGATTCTGCCCCGGATCACCCCGGCGGCGGAAGACCGCGCCTCTCCCCCCCCGCCGGCAGCGCCCATCCGGGACCGTGTGGGTGCGCCCGGGGGCGGCCCG
>NZ_JAUNPE010000104.1 GCF_030536815.1 Kocuria sp. | reverse complement strand
TGGCCGCGATGGCTATCGGGGCACTTGCTCTCACCGCGTGTGGGGCGGGTGGCAAGGGGGAGGCGGGAGCGGCGTCGTCCCCGAGTGCCAGCGAAACCGCGAGTGAAGCCGCCGCAAAAGAGGTCTCGAGCCTGACCCCGCGCGCCGTGGTGGCCTACGACGGCGGACTGCTCACCGTGGACACCGAATCCGGTGAAGTTATCGATGACACGAAGCACGAGGGTTTCCTGCGGCTCAGCAACGCGGGCGACGGTCGCCACGTGATGGTCAGCGACAGCGATGTGTTCCGGGTGCACGACACCGGCCTGGACGCGCAGGAACACGGCGATCACTATCACTACCGTGAATCCGCGCCCGAGCTGACCGACGTGACCTTTGACGCCTCGCACGCCGGGCACGTGGTGGTCCACAACGGCAAGACCACGCTGTTCGGTGACGGGGACGGCTCCATCAAGACCTTCGACTCCGAGGCGCTCAAGGACGGCATGCCGGAGACGAAGGAAACCTCAACCGAGAACCCGCACCACGGAGTGGCGCTCGAGTTGGCCGACGGCGCACTGTTCACGACCCAGGGCACCGAGGAGGAGCGCAATACGGTCCAGGTGCTCAATGAGGACGGCTCGCTCAAGGCCGAGACCACGGACTGCCCGGGCGTGCACGGGGAGGCTGCGGCGGCCCCCGGCAAGACCACCGACACCGTGATGGTGGGTTGCGAGAACGGGCCCGTGATCTACCGCGACGGTGAATTCCACAAGGTCGCCGTGGTGGACTCCTATGCGCGCTCGGGTAACCTGGCCGGCTCGGAGGAATCGCCCATCGTGCTGGGTGACTACAAGGTGGACGAGGCCGCCGAGCAGGAGCGGCCCACCCGCGTGGCGCTTTTCGACACGCGCGATGATTCGCATCAGCTGGTGGACCTGGATTCGTCCTACTGGTTCCGTTCGCTGGCTCGCGGCCCCGAGGGCGAGGCCCTGGTGCTGACCTACGACGGCAAGCTCAACGTGATCGATGAGGAAACCGGAACGGTGACCCAGAAGATCGACGTGATCGAGCCGTGGGAGGAAAAGGAGGACTGGCAGGAGGCTGGTCCCGCGATCACGGTGACCGGATCCAACGCGTACGTGACCGATGCGGAGAACAAGAAACTCCACGTGGTCGACCTGGCCACGGGTGAGGTGACCACGTCCATCGACCTGCCGGAGACCCCGGTGGAGATGGCCGTGGTGACAGGCAAGCCTTAGGTGTCGGTCATGCGCGGTTCTCCCGGGGGTTCAAAAATGAATGACGATCATTTAGAGTGATCCACACAATTCGAAGTGCGGACCACAGGCTTCCGTGCATCACCTGACGGTGACGGCACGGGCGCCGTGATACGCACTCATCAGCAGGGAGGATTTCCATGGCAGAGGTGCTGCAGAACCACATCAACGGTCGGTTCGTGAAGGCCCACGGGCGGGACACCATCGACATTGTGAACCCCGTCAACGCGCAGACGGTCGCGGTGGCTCCCATCTCCGATGAGGAGGACATCAATGCCGCATTCGAGGCAGCGGCGGCCGCGGCCAAGACCTGGAAGCGGTCCACTCCGGCCGAACGCCAGGACGCGCTGCTCAACCTCGCCGAGGGCCTCCGGGAACACCGCGACGAACTCGTGGAAGCTCAGCACCGCAACACCGGTCAGCCCAAGGAGCAGATCGGCGTGGAAGAAGTGGACACGGGCATCGACAACCTCAAGTTCTTCGCCGGTGCGGCCCGAACTCTTGAGGGCAAGGCGGCCACCGAATACATGAGCGAGCACACCTCCTACGTTCGCCGTGAGCCGGTGGGCGTGGTCGCTCAGGTGACACCGTGGAACTACCCGCTGTTGATGGCCATTTGGAAGATCGGTCCCGCGCTCGCCGCGGGCAACACGATTGTGCTGAAGCCCAGCGACACCACCCCGGAGTCCACCCTGGTGCTGGCCAAGATCGCCGAAGAGGTTCTCCCGGCGGGTGTGCTCAACGTGGTCCTGGGCGATGGCGGAACCGGTGCGCTCCTCACCGAGCACCCCGTGCCGGCCATGGTCTCCATCACCGGATCGGTGCGCGCGGGTCAGGCCGTGGCCAAGAGCGCCGGGGCGGGGGTCAAGCGCACCCACCTGGAGCTGGGGGGTAAGGCGCCTGCCGTGGTTTTCGCGGACGCGGATCTGGAGCGCGCGGCGGAACAGCTGATCGGCTTCGGCACCTTCAACGCGGGGCAGGACTGCACCGCCGTCACCCGGATCCTGGTGCAGGACAGCGTTCACGACAAGTTCGTGGAGCTGTTGGCGGCGGAAGCCAAGAAAGTTGCCACCGGCAGCGCGGACGACTCCCAGAACGATTACGGTCCGCTCAACAACGAGCGCCACTACGCGGACGTGTGCGGCAAGCTGGAGAACATTCCGGCTCACGCAACCGTCGTGACCGGCGGGAAGCCGGTTGACGGCTCAGCAGGTTTCTTCGTGGAGCCCACGGTGATTTCGGGCGTGCACCAGGACGACGTGCTCGTTCAGGAGGAGACCTTCGGTCCCGTGCTGACCGTGCAGTCGTTCTCATCCGAGGAGGAGGCCGTGGAGCTCTCCAACGACGTCCTCTACGCTCTGGCGTCCAGCGTGTGGACCTCGGATCACGGCATGGCAATGCGCGTGAGCCGCGACTTGGACTTCGGTTGCGTGTGGGTCAACACCCACGTGCTCCTCGTCTCGGAAATGCCCCACGGTGGCTTCAAGTACTCCGGCCACGGCAAGGACCTGTCCCTCTACTCGGTCGAGGAATACACACGCGTCAAGCACGTGATGCACTCGCTCGAAGTCTGAGGCTCGCGATCTAGTCGGCAGCGGCGCGGTCGTGCAGAGCGTCCAGAGCCAGGCGGAATCCGGCCAGCAAACTCCGCAGGCCCACATCGAAAGCGACGTCGGCCGGCGACGGCGCCCGGGGCACCTCGGGCGCGTCGGCGGCGTCGTCGCCCGGTACGGAATCCAGGAGGAGGTCACGGTGCGCAACGGCTGCGGAGAACACCGGGGCGATGTCACTGAGTTCGCCGGGGTCGAAGATGTTCTCGGGCGCTACGGCGTCGTAGGCGGAACCGAAGACCAGGGACTCGACCGC
The DNA here is from genome assembly GCF_030536815.1 of Kocuria sp. Classification (GTDB taxonomy): domain Bacteria; phylum Actinomycetota; class Actinomycetes; order Actinomycetales; family Micrococcaceae; genus Kocuria; species Kocuria gwangalliensis. The sequence goes on along the minus strand of NZ_JAUNPE010000104.1, from coordinate 4,554 downwards.
CACGATGGTGTTGACCACCCAGGGCTCGGGCCAGCCGGCGCGCGTGAGGCCCGTGGCAACCTTCTCGTACATGCGCAGCGTGTGCGGGGAGTTGGCCACGGGCAGCACGGCCATCACGGGAATCAACGGGATATTGCGTATGTAGACGTCGCGGTAGGAGCGGGCCCATTGATCCAGGGCCACGTCCCAGGGCTCACTCTCGAAGGCGCTGCAATCGATGTCCTGGTTCACCCGGTCCTGGATGAGGATCATGATGTCCCGTTTGGAGCCCACATGGTTGTACAAGGCGGAGGCGGAGACTCCCAGCTGCTCAGCCAGCGCGGACATGGTCAGGGCCCGGTACCCCCGGCCCTGGATCAGGGTCACGGCCGCGGAGGCAATCTTGCGCTGGGTCAGCACGGGGCTCAAGGGCCTTCCTCGGCCGCGTGCGCGATCGTCCTGACTCACTGATCCTCCTGACACCCCGGGCCCCATCGGTGACCCGCGGGGATGGACAACAACAACAGTAAACATGACGTGCCGTGATGCACGACTTCAAGAAATGAATTTCATTCATAAAGGTGAAAGGAACACACCATGTCTGAACAGCGAACCGTAGGATCCCCCGAAGCTATTGAACGCGACGTCGTCATTGTCGGCGCCGGGCCCGCAGGACTCATGGCGGCCCGCCGACTGTCCCAGGCCGGCAAATCGGTGGCCGTGCTGGAGGCCCGCGACCGCGTGGGCGGCCGCACCTGGTCCAACGTGATCAATGGCGCGTTCCTGGAAATCGGTGGCCAGTGGATCTCCCCGGACCAGACCGAATTGCTGTCCCTCGTGGAGGAGCTGGGCCTGTCGACCTTCCAGCGCTACCGCGACGGCGATTCCGTGTACATCGCCCCGGACGGCACCCGGCACACCTACACCGGCCACATGTTCCCGGCCTCGGAGACCACCCAGGCCGAGATGGAGAAGCTCATCGAGCTCATGGACGAACTTGCCGCGGACATCGGCGCCAGGCAACCGTGGGCTCACGAGAAGGCCCGTGAGCTGGACACCGTCTCCTTCCAGGACTGGCTGCGTCAGAACAGCTCGGACGAGGAAGCATGCAACAACATCAGCATCTTCATTGCCGGCGGCATGCTGACCAAGCCCGCCCACTCGTTCTCCGCGTTGCAGGCCATCCTCATGGCCGCCTCCGCGGGCTCCTTCTCGAACCTCGTGGACGAGGACTTCATCCTGGACCGCCGTGTCACGGGTGGTATGCAGTCCGTGTCCATCACCGTGGCCGAGCAGCTGGGCGTGGATGACGGGACGGACGTCCTCTCCGGTCCCTCGGACGCCTCCGTGTTCCTCAACTCCCCGGTGCGCACCATCAACTGGGCCGGTGAGGGTGAAACCTATGACGAGCACGACCCCAACTACACCGTGACCGTCTTCTCGGACAGGGTGAGCGTCAAGGCCAAGGACGTGGTGGTTGCCGTTCCGCCGAACCTGTATTCGCGCATCTCCTTCGAGCCGCCGCTGCCGCGGTTCCAGCACCAGATGCACCAGCACCAGTCACTGGGCATCGTGATCAAAATTCATGCCGTGTACGAGACTCCGTTCTGGCGTGAGAAAGGCCTGTGCGGGACCGGATTCGGTGCCTACGAGCTTGCCCAGGAGGTCTACGACAACAGCAACCACGAGGACACCCGCGGCACCCTGGTCAGCTTCGTGTCGGACGAGAAGGCCGACGAGCTCTTCCGCCTGCCCGCCGAGGAGCGCAAGCGCCTAATCCTGGAATCGCTGTCCCACTACCTGGGTGAAGAAGCCAAGAACCCGGTGGTCTACTACGAGTCCGACTTCGGATCCGAGGAATGGACTCGCGGGGCGTACGCGGCCTCCTACGACCTGGGTGGCCTGTCCCGCTACGGCGCCATCCAGTCCGAACCCGTTGGTCCCCTTCGGTGGGCCTGCTCGGACCTCGCCGCCGAGGGCTACCAGCACGTGGACGGCGCGCTGCGTCAGGGCGCTCTTGCGGCCTCCCACATTGTGGAAGCGCGGGATCGGGCATGACAGCTCAGGGCAACGGGCCCGGGGCCAAGGTGCCGGGCCCCGGGACGGTGGGAACGACGTCGTCCACGGTGCGTTACGTGGTGGGCTATGGCGGCGACAAGCGCAGTAGAGAGGCCGTGAAACTCGCCGCGGTCATGGCCAGGGCCTTCAACGCCCAGCTGGAGATCGTGTGCGTTTTGCGCGCCGACGATCCCTATCAGCAGGTGTATCCGCCCGTGGGTGATATTTCTCCCATGCTGCGTCAGCAGGCCTCGGGGTGGCTCCGGAAGGGTCTCGAGCTCGTTCCGGACGACGTCGCTGCGCGCACCCACATCCGCACCTCACCCTCGATCGCGGGCGGGCTTCTGGACGCCGTGACCGAATTCGGTGCGGGACTGATCGTGGTCGGTGCAGCGAGTGGAAAGTACACGGCCACGTTCTCCGTGGGACCCGTGACGGACACGCTGCTGCACCGCGCCACCGTTCCCGTGGCCCTGACGCCCCGCGGTTACAAGGGGACCGAGCCCATCACCCGCATGTACGCGGGCGTCGGGATGCGACCAGGAGCCCAAAGGGTCATTGACGTGGCCAGGCGCGCCGTGCAACGCACCGGACTGGACCTGGTGTTGGTGAGCTTCTTGCCGCTTGATCAGATCCACGGGGAGCCGGAACAGGCCATTGACGCGGCACGAGAAAAACTTCGCGAGAACGCCGCCGAAATCGGCGTCGACCACCCCGTGAGCGTGACCGTCGCTCAGGGAAAAAACCTCAAGGAGACCGTTACCCGCATGGACTGGGACACCGGTTCCGTGCTGTTCGTGGGGTCATCACGCCTCGCCGGAGATCGTCAGATCTTCTTGGGCAGCACCGCCGCGCGCATCTTGCGGCACCTGCCCGTTCCCATGATTGTGCTCCCCCGCGGAGCAAATGACCCGAGCGCACCCACTGCCGATGACCGTCACGAAGGCGGCCGCGGAATGGGTGGCGCCGGACCGGATGAAGAGGAGGTGCGCTGATGAGTGAGACGACCAGCAGCGACACCAGCAAGGGACTGAGTTCGGGCTCCGTGGGCCTGTTGGGCGCCGTGGTGATCGGTATGTCCTGCATCGCCCCCGCCTACACGCTGTCCGGAGCGCTGGGGCCCACCGCTGCGGCGGTCGGCACCCATTTGCCGGCCATTTTCCTGGTGGGTTTCATACCGATGCTGCTCGTGGCCGTTGGCTACAGACAGCTCAACCGGGCCATGCCCGATTCCGGCACCACGTTCACGTGGACGTCCAAGGCTTTCGGACCGTGGGTTGGGTGGATGGGCGGTTGGGGGCTCTTGGCCGCCACCATTCTGGTGTTGTCCAACCTTGCGGGCATCGCCGTGGACTTCTTCTACCTGATGCTCTCGCAGCTCACCGGCAACGACTCATTGGCTGACCTCGCACAGAACGTACCCATCAACATCTTCACCTGCCTGGTCTTCATGGCCGGCGCCTGTTGGATCTCGTATCGCGGGATGGAAGCCACCAAGAAGGTCCAGTACGTGCTGGTGGCCTTCCAAATCATCGTGCTCCTGTGGTTCGCGATATCCGCCTACGTCCACGTGGCCAACGGCACCGCGTTCGGCGGCCTGCGGATCGAAGCCGAGTGGTTCAATCCGTTCGGGGTGCCATCGTTCTCCGCCTTTGCTGCCGGTGTCTCCCTGTCCGTGTTCATTTACTGGGGCTGGGACGTGGTGCTGACCATCAATGAGGAAACGACCGGCTCGTCCACCACCCCGGGCAAAGCCGCATTGGCCACCATCTTCTCCATTGTGGTGCTGTACATGGTCATCGGGTTGGCGGTTCTGAGCTTCGCGGGACTGTCCGATCAGGGAATCGGGCTCAATAACGCTGAGATCCAAGAAAACGTGTTCGCGGCGCTGGCGGGGCCCGTCATGGGGCCCTTGGCGATCCTGCTGTCGTTGGCGGTGCTGTCATCCTCCGCGGCCTCTTTGCAGTCGACCTTCGTGTCCCCGGCGCGCACTTTGCTGGCAATGGGCTACTACGGAGCCCTGCCCAAGCCGTTCGCCCGGATCAACCCGCGATTCCAGTCCCCGGGTTTCGCGACCGTGGCGGCGGCCGTGATCTCATCCTTGTTCTACACGTTCATGCGGATCGTCAGTGAGGATGTCCTGTGGGACACCATCACGGCGCTGGGAATGATGGTGTGCTTCTACTACGGGGTCACCGCCCTGGCATGTGTCTGGTACTTCCGCCGCTCGTGGTTCCGGTCGACCAAGAGTTTTTTCACCAACCTTTTGGCCCCGCTGCTGGGCGGTGTGCTGTTGCTGGTCTTTTTCGTTCAGACGTCGGTGGATTCCATGGATCCGGACTACGGGTCCGGCTCCCAGATCGGTGGAGTGGGGCTCGTCTTCATCCTGGGAGCGGGCATCCTGCTACTCGGGTTGGTCGTGATGTTCACGCAGTACCTGCGTAATCGCTCGTTCTTCCAACAACAGTTTGAGACCACTGAATTGCCCGTGGTGGAGTAGGTCCTTCTCGCGGCCCA
>NZ_JAUNPE010000103.1 GCF_030536815.1 Kocuria sp. | reverse complement strand
ACGTTCAGCAGGGACACGCTGGACGACCCCCTGGGTGCGGTCAGCTCGTGTCCCGGCCGGGTGACACCCACGAAATGGGCCAGATCCCAGAGCTCGTCCGTGCCCTTCCACGTGAGGATCTCGCCCATGACGTCCGCACCGGTAATGAAGAACAACTGGGCGTCGGGGCGTAGCCGCGACAAATCACGCAGCGTGTCGATCGTGTATGTGGGCCCCTCGCGATCAATGTCCACGCGGGACACCGTGAAGCGCGGGTTCGAGGCCGTGGCCACCACCGTCATCAGGTAGCGGTGCTCCGCGTCCGAGACCTGTTTGCCGGCCTTCTGCCACGGTTGCCCGGTGGGCACGAAGACCACTTCGTCCAGGTCGAACACGGATGCGACCTCGGAGGCCGCCACAAGGTGCCCGTGGTGAATGGGGTCGAAGGTGCCACCCATCACGCCCAGCCGGGTCTTACCCGGCTGGCGCGGTGGGATGTGCAGCTCAGTGCCCTCTGCGACGGTTGAGGAAACGTTCGAATTCACGCAGTCAGTGTTGCCGGAGACTCAGTGCTGACGCGGCGAATTGAGGTCGTTGATCATGGCGCGCTCATGGGCGGGCAATTCCGCCGGATCCTCGTATTCGCCGATCTCCGGGCTCTTGCCGCGGGACGAGAAGGAAACCGTTGCAATCAGCATGAGCACGAACAAGATGAACGCAATCACGCCGAACATTTCCGTGGGGATGGGCAGTTCGTTCACCACGTGATGTCCGCCCTCTTCGGCGGACAGGGCGGCGTTGTTCAACAGGTGCAACATGTCTGTGCGGTTTCCCTTCTGCTACCGGGCGGTTCCGGTGTCAACAGTGCGATCCGCCCCGAGGCGGTTGATTACATGGTACTTGTCAGGAGCGCACGTGGCCGTCACCCTGGACAACCCACTTGGTGGTGGTCAGCTCTTCCAAGCCCATGGGACCGCGGGCATGCATCTTCTGGGTGGAAATACCGATCTCGGCGCCCAGACCCAATTGGCCGCCGTCCGTGAAGCGGGTGGACGCGTTGACCATTACGGCCGCGGATTCGACTTCTGCGACAAAACGCTCCGAATTGGCCAGGTCATTGGTCACGATGGCCTCGGTGTGGCCGGTCGAGTACTTGGCAATATGAGCCAAGGCCTCGCCCACGGAATCCACGACCTTGACGGCCATGTCCATGCCCAGGTACTCGGTTTCCCAGTCCTCCTCGGTGGCCTGGAAGTGCTCGGAACCCGGGGGCAACAGCTCGGCAGCCCGCTCGTCCACGTGCAGCTTCACACCGGCCTTGTCCAATGCGGCCAACACCCGCTGACCGGCCTCCGACTTGGAGTGCAGCAACAGCGTCTCCGCGGAATTGCACGTGGAGGTGCGGTGCGTCTTGGAGTTGAGCGCGATCTTCTCGGCCATCTCCGGGGTGGCGGACTCGTCGATGAACACGTGCACGTTACCCTCGCCGGTCTCAATGACCGGGACGGTGGCGTTCTTGACCACGGACTGGATCAGCCCACGGCCACCGCGTGGAATCAGCACGTCCACCTTGCCCCGGGCACCCATCAGGGCGTTCGCGCCGTCGCGACCGTAGTCATCCACCGTTTGCACGCAGTCCACGGGCAGCTTGGCGTCGGCGAGGGCGTCACGCAGGATACCCACCAAGGCACGGTTGGATTCCAGGGCGGCGGAACCGCCGCGCAGCATGGCGGCATTACCGGACTTCACGGCGATACCGGCAATGTCCACGGTCACGTTCGGGCGGGCCTCGTAAATGACACCCACCACGCCCATGGGCACGCGCATCTGACGCATGCGCAGCCCATTGGACAGCGTTTGACCGCGCACGATCGTGCCCACCGGATCCGGCAGCGCCGCCAATTCACGGAGGGAATCGGCTAGCCCCTTGATGCGGGCGGGGTCCAGCTTGAGGCGGTCCAACAATGCCGGCGACGTATCGTTTTGTCGTCCGCGTTCCAGATCCTTGCCGTTGGCCTCCAGGACCACGTCCTGGCGCTCCTCGATGCGCCGAGCCATGAGCAGCAGCGCGCGGTCCTTCCACGCGCGGGGTGCCCGCGCCAGCCCGCGAGCTGCCTGACGAGCGTCGTCGGCCATGAGCCCGACGCCCGCCACGGGGTCTTCACCAAATGTTTGCTGTGCGGTCAGGATTGACGTGTTCTCGGCCAAGATTCCTCCTGGATGTTGGTCGGTTCGACGCCCGGGGGCGCCTGTCGTGTCAGCGTACTTCTCAAAACATGGGACGCGGGCGGCTACTTGAGCTTGGTGCGCGCGGATCGTGGGCGCAGCGTGACCAGGTTGTCCACGTGGATCAGTTCCCGGGCGAAGTCCTCTCCGAACTCGTCACCGAGCTGGTCGGTGCGCTTACCCAGCATGTCGGGCACTTCGTCCGAGCTGTAGTTGATCAAACCGTGGGCGACCTCATTGCCGTCCTGGTCCTTCATGGAAACGGGGTCACCGGCGGTGAATGTGCCGCTCACCGCGTTGACTCCCGCGGCCAGCAGTGACCGCCTGCCACGAATGGCTTCCACGGCGCCGTCGTCGAGTGTGAGGGTGCCCTTGATGTCGGCGAGGTGAGCCAGCCACAGCAACCGCACGTTGCGGCGACCACCGGTGGTGGAGAACCAGGTGCCCACGTTTTCCCCGGCCAGGGCCTCGTTGATATTGCCCGCGGAGGTCACCAGCGCGGGAATTCCCGACGCCGCCGCGATGCGAGCGGCCTGCACCTTGGTCACCATGCCACCGGAGCCCACACCCACGCGACCGACGGATCCGATTTCGACACCTTCCAGGTCCGCGATCGGGTCATCGATGCGAGCGATCCGCTCGCCGCCGTCCTTGGGCGGCTTGGTGTACAGGGCGTCAACGTCCGAGAGCAGCAGCAGCGCGTCCGCCTTGATCAGGTGCGCCACGAGCGCGGCAATGCGGTCGTTGTCGCCGAACTTGATCTCGTGGGTCGCCACGGCGTCGTTCTCATTGACGATGGGCAGGATACCCAGGTCCAACAAGCGTTCGATCTGGCGGTGCGCGTTCTTGTACTGCGAGTGCCGCATGAGGTCTTCGGCGGTCAGCAGCACCTGCCCCACCGTGACCCCGTAACGCGCAAAGTATTCGGTGTAGCGGGAGATCAGTAGTCCCTGTCCCACGGACGCGGCCGCCTGCTTGGTGGAGAGGTCCTTGGGCCGCTTGGCCAGACCCAGCGGTGACAGACCGGCGGTGATCGCACCCGAGGACACGAAGATGATGTCTGTGCCGCGAGCCTTCGCGCCGCCGAGGGCGTCCACAATGCTGCGCAGCGCGTTCTCGTCAATAGAGTTCTCGACGGAGGTCAGCGACGAGGACCCCACCTTGACCACCACGCGTCGCGCCTGGGGCAGCTGGGAGGGCTCAGTGATCGGAGACCGACGGTTCTTCCCACGGTTCTCCGTGCTCAGCTGCATGGCCGACTTGGCCGCGTCCTGCTCGACGGCTGCGACATCAATCTTCTCGGTGGTCATTTTTTCACTCATGCTCGGGGAGATCCTGTCGACGCTGATCAAGGTGACGGCCGCGCGCCTGGTCCACTGATTCCGTCCAGACACCTGCCTTGCGTTCGGCCTCGAGCTCGGCACGAGCCTCGGCCTTCGCGTCCATGCGATCGTAGAACTGTTCGCGCTTTTCACGGCGCGTAGGACGGTTCGTTTCGTCCAACCGCAAGTCCGTACCGCGCGGGCCGCCCAACAGCTCCGCGCCTCCCACCATGGTGGGCTCCCAGTCGAAGACCACGCCGTTGTCCTCGGGACCGATCAACACCGCATCACCGGGACGGGCACCGGTTCGGAACAATTCGTCCTCGATACCCAGCTTGGCAAAACGGTCCGCGAGGTAACCCACTGCTTCGTCGTTGTTGAAATCTGTTTGTTGCACCCACCGCTCGGGCTTTTCACCGCGCACGTGCCACAGGGGTTCTCCCCCGCGGTCCTCACGGGAAATCGTGAAACCCTTGCGGTTCTCGCCGCGACGGCCACGCACGGGCTCCGGACGCACCACCTGGGACTGTGTGTCGGTTTCATCGGGTTCATCCTGGGTGCGCACCTGCGCCACGAGCTCTGCCATGGCGAACCCGAGTTGACGCAACCCCTCGTGTGATGCCGTGGACACCTCGAACACGCGGTAGCCGCGCTTCTCCAGATCCGGGCGGATGAACTCCGCGAGCTCCCGGGCCTCGGGGACATCGATCTTGTTGAGCACCACCATCCGGGGGCGTTCCGTCAAGGGCACGGTGTCCTGGTTCTCGTCCTGGATGTCCTGGGCGTAGTGGGCCAACTCGGTCTCCAAGGCGTCCAGGTCCGTGAGCGGATCACGGCCCGGTTCCAGGGTTGCGCAGTCGATCACGTGAACCAGCGCGGCGCAGCGCTCCACGTGCCGCAGGAATTCCAGGCCCAGACCCTTGCCCTGGGAGGCCCCCGGGATCAGACCGGGAACGTCCGCCACGGTGAAACGTGTGTCGCCGGCCTGCACCACGCCCAGGTTGGGTACCAGGGTGGTGAAGGGGTAGTCCGCGATTTTCGGGCGGGCCGCGCTCATCGCCGCGATCAAGCTCGACTTTCCCGCCGAGGGGAAGCCGACCAGGGCGATGTCCGCAATGGACTTGAGCTCGAGTTCGACCTCGTGTTCCGCGCCCGGCGTGCCGAGCAGGGCGAAACCGGGGGCCTTGCGCTTCTGGGAGGACAGTGCGGCGTTGCCCAGACCACCGTAACCGCCGCTGGCGATCACGTATTCGGTGCCTTCACCCAGCAGGTCCGCCAGGACGTTTCCCCGGCGGTCCTTCACCACGGTTCCATCGGGAACGGACAGGATCAAATCCTGACCCTTGAACCCGTGGCGGAGATCGCCCTTACCCGGTTCACCGTTGGGGGCCTTCTGGTGAGGTGAGTGGTGGAAACCCAGCAGCGTGGTGGACTGGCCGTCCACGCGAAGGATCACGGAACCGCCGTCTCCGCCATTGCCGCCGTCGGGTCCACCGAGCGGCTTGAACTTCTCACGGCGCACGGACACACAACCGTGTCCGCCATTGCCGCCAGTAGCGTGCACAATGACTCGATCGACAAAACTGGCCACGGGGCTCCTTAAAGTCCTCGGCGCCTTCGCTGCCGCAGGGGCACAGCGAACACCTCTGGTTGAAAGACTAAAGGGTGAGCGCGTATTGCGCCCACCCTTTAGTGGTTGCCGGCCACGGGAAACCTGTGGACAGCGGGTGGACCCGGAGGTCCAAAAGTCAATTACTCGGCGGTCTGGATGTTGACCACGCGACGACCGCGGCGGGTACCGAACTCGACGGCGCCGGCGGACAGGGCGAACAGGGTGTCGTCCTTGCCGCGGCCCACGTTCAGACCCGGGTGGAAGTGGGTGCCGCGCTGGCGGACCAGGATCTCACCGGCGCTGACGGTCTGACCGCCGAAACGCTTCACGCCCAGGTACTGAGCGTTCGAGTCACGACCGTTGCGAGTGGAGCTCGCGCCCTTCTTATGTGCCATGGTGTGTGCCTACCTTCGTGTCAAATGTACGGGAAAGGGTGTGACTCAGGCGTCGATGCCGGTGACCTTGACGGTCGTCAGCTCGGCGCGGAAGCCCTGACGCTTCTTGTACCCGGTCTTGTTCTTGTACTTCATGATCGAGATCTTGGGACCGCGAAGGTCTTCAATGATCTCGGCAGTGACCTTGACGTTGGCCAGGGTCTTGGAATCGGAGGTGACCTTGTCCCCATCGACCAGCAGCAGCGCAGGAAGCTGAATGGTGCTGCCTGCCTCACCGGCGACGCGGTCAAGGGTCACGAGGTCTCCAACGGAAACCTTCTCCTGGCGGCCGCCTGCGCGGACAATCGCGTACACCACTTGGGAACTCACTTCTCTCGACATCTATGGACTACGTGTAAGGGTCGGGAACACACCTGGAGGACCACGAATGTCGAGACATCACGTCGCGGCAGTCCTAGCAGACCGCGCCTCGCGTGGCTTTCGCATCAAACAGGAGGTGAACCCGAGTGTGCCGCCTGACGCGGTGGATTTAACTGTCCACACACACGCTGGTACCCGGCACCGAAAATCTAGCCTACCCGATGCGTGGAAGCTACGGCAAACGGGCGGGCCCCGGCGCGTCGAACGGGTTCGGCGAAGAACCGCAGCTCCAGCTCACAGCCTCGCATGAACACCTCCCGCATGCGCCGTCGGGTAACCGGGTCTGCCGTTGCGGCTGCCCGGTCCACGATGTCCTTGGCCCGCTCGGTCGCGAGGTGGAATCCGGGAGCATTGTAGGTGGCCAGCCAATCGCCGTACGGATGCGGTTCCAGTCCGGCCGCGCGGGCCTTTTCCGTCAGCGCGCCACCCACTGCCGCGTAGAGCCAGTAGCACGGCAATACTGCCGCGGCCCCCACCGCGAAGGTCTCACTTCCCGTGGCCGCCAGCAGAAAATCCGAATACGTCTTGGTCACCTCGGACGCCGGCTGCGGGGGCGCACCGTGGAGCCGCGTGCGGTGCAGCGCAGACTCCACGGTCACGACCTCCGCCGCTCCGTGGGCGAAGAATGCGCGCGCCGATTCCGACGGCGCCGCCGCGGCCAACGCGGCCAGCGCACGTGAGTAAACAGCCAAGTACTGCCTGTCCTGGTCCAGGTACCACTGGAAGGTCTCGGACGGCAGCGTGCCGTTGCCCAACTGGGCAACGAAGTCCAGGGTGTCGATCTCACCACGCACACCCTCGCAATCGCGCCAGAGCGCATCCGTGAATCGCCCGTGGGAGTCGGTGTCCACCAGAACATGCTGAGCATGGTGGAAATGATGTACGGGGCCGTTGCCCCGTCCCACGTGGAGACCGTCGGCGTGTTCGAGCGCGCCGCGCAGCCACGAGCGCGCCGTGCTCACGGCGCCCACCCAGTCCCCCGTGCGTGCCACGACCGTGGCAATGGCGCAGGACAGAGAACACCCGGTGCCGTGAGTGTTGGACGTTGCGACGCGCGGATCGTCGAACACGATCACGGGCTCGTCCCGCCCGGGTTCGAGCAGAGCATCCGGGGTTCGCGCTCCGGGCAGGTGGCCACCCTTCACGAGGACGCGCGTGCCGAACCGCTCGGCCACGTCTTGGCCCTGTCTCAGGGCCTCGGTCCACGTGCCAGCCGGCGCCGCACCGGCCAGCACGGCCAGTTCCGGGAGGTTGGGCGTGATCAGGTCGGCGAACGGCAGCAGTGCCAACAGGGCCGTTTGAGCCTCCGCCCGCAACAATCGCCCACCGGCCGTGGCCACCATCACGGGATCAAGCACCGTCACCGGTGGTTTCACCTCGGCCAGCCAGTCGCGCACGGCCTCGATCACCTCGACCGATCCGAGCATGCCCACCTTGACCGCGTCCAGAGTCACGTCGGAGCTCACGGCCTCGAGCTGGGCGCGGAGGACCCGCACGGGTGGGGTGTGGATGTCGATCACGCCCGTGGTGTTCTGGGCCACCACCGCGGTGATCACGTTCATGCCGTAACCGCCCATTGCGGCGATGGACTTCAGGTCGGCGGCCTGCCCGGCGCCGCCCGTGGGATCGGTGCCCGCGATCGACAGGACGCGGGGCACGGTTGGAACAGCAGAATGCGTAGTCAGCACGACATTCCCTTCGCTAGTACGAGCTAGATCAGGTTCAACGGGTGTTATCTCAGCCGCTC
>NZ_JAUNPE010000102.1 GCF_030536815.1 Kocuria sp. | reverse complement strand
TAGCGCACCTGCATGGCATGCAGGGGGTCAGGGGTTCGAGTCCCCTTAGCTCCACATCGTGATTTCTGAGGAGATCAGTAACAACCCGGACCACTTTTGGGGTCCGGGTTTTTTGTTGTCCGAGGGGTTGGTAGTTGCGGGCGTTTTCGATGCATGAACCGTCCTGGGTTTCGTTCCGGTCCGTTATCGAGAGGATCGGACAGCTGCCCCCAAAGTATTCCGAGCCGTTTCGTGCCCGTGTGGAACGCCTGGTGGTTGATCGGCTTGAACACGAGATACTCCTAGTCGGTACGCCGTGATCAGGAAGACTGTCCCGAGGTTGAACATTGCGGTGGATTGGCGCTGACATCGACTCGGAACATCACGCGGTCGTTGAACGCGGTCTCGCGAAACATGCTCCCTTTCACCGCTCGCGCAACAGTGTTGCCGATGCGTTGCTGATCGAGTTGTACGCGACTGCGATTGCAAATGTCGATCTTGCGCAACAGCCCTATGCATTCGTCACGTCCAACAGCGAAGACTTCTCGTTACCGAATGGAGACAAGCGTGAGAAGTAACTTTTCGATCGCATTTGGTACCACTGTTCGCTGCCCTCGAACAGCACATGTATAGCCCTGCCCACCGCCCCTCATCATGAGCGCAGGTCGGTTGCTTCCTCGTGGTGTCCCACCGGTTCAGCGCGGCGACGGGATTGGTTAATTTTCGGGGCGCCGTGGGCGGCTGTGGTGCTCGCCCCGGGGCTGAGGTCGAGGCGGCGCAGAAGCTGGGCGTTGGCCGCGACCACAATGGTGGAGACCGACATGAGGATTGCACCGATCTCCATGGGCAGGACGAACCCAATGCCGGCCAGGACCCCGGCGGCCAGGGGAACAGCGGCGATGTTGTATCCCGCGGCCCACCACAGATTTTGCTTCATCTTGCGGTACCCGGCCCGCGACAGCTGGATCACCGAAAGCACCGAGCGGGGGTCATCGGAGGCCAGGATGACACCGGCGGAAGCGATGGCGACGTCGGTGCCGGCGCCGATAGCGATGCCCACATCCGCCTGGGCCAGGGCGGGCGCGTCGTTGACGCCGTCGCCGACCATGGCCACGGTGCGGCCATCGCGCTGCAGCTGAAGGACCTTTTCGCTCTTGTGCTCCGGGCGGACCTGAGCGAAGACCTGGTCGATGCCCAGTTCGACGGCCACGGACCGAGCGACGGGTTCGGCGTCACCGGTGATCATCACTACCCGGATACCGAGCGCGTGCAACGCGTCGACGGCTTCGCGGGACTCCTGACGGATCTCGTCAGCTAGCGCCACGGCCCCGGCGATCTGGCCGTCGATGAGCACGTGGAGCACGGTGGCGCCGGTTTCGGCCCACGGCTGTGCGGCGGGCAGGGGCTGGTGACCGTTCTCGGTGAGCAGGGCAGGTCCGCCCACGGCGATCCGCCGGCCGGTGACGGTCGCGGAGACCCCGACGGCGGTGGAGGCACGGAAGTTCGAGGCACGAGGCACCCGTAGGTCTCGGTGCCTGGCGGAGGCCACGATGGCGCGGGCCAGGGGGTGTTCGCTGTCGGACTCCGCGGCCGCGGCCAGGGCGAGCAGCTCGGTCTCGGAGTAGTCCGCGGTGGTGGTGATCTCGGTAAGCGCCGGTTCGCCTTTGGTCAGGGTGCCGGTCTTGTCGAACAGCACGGTGTCGACGGTGCGCATGCGTTCCAGTGCTCCGCGGTCTTTGACCAGAACGCCGCCGCGGGCGGCCCTCTCGGTGGAGATGGAGACCACCAGCGGGATGGCCAGGCCCAGGGCGTGGGGGCAGGCAATGACCAGGACGGTGATAGCCCGGACAATGGCGAAATCGGGGGTGCTGATGATGGACCACACGGTCACGGTGATGATCGCGGCGATCAAGGCGTACCAGAACAGCCATCCCGCTGCTTTATCGGCCAGCAGCTGGGCGCGGGTGGCAGAGGATTGGGCGTCGGCGACCAGACGCCGGATACCGGCCAGAGCGGTGTCCTCGCCGATGGCGGAGACTCGGACCCGTAGGGCGTTATCGGTGGCCACGGTGCCGGCTACGACGTCGTCTCCCGCGGTGCGGGACACCGCCTTGGACTCCCCGGTGATCATGGACTCATCCACGTCGGCGGTGCCGTCGATGACCTGACCATCGGCGGGGATGCGCCCGCCGGGGCGGACGATGACGATGTCACCGACTCCCAACTCGGCCACGGGGACCGTGATCACCTGATCGCCGTCGATTTTCTCGGCCTCGTCGGGCAACAGGGCGGCCAGGGAGTCCAGTGCGGAGGAGGTCTGAGCCAAAGAGCGCATCTCCAGCCAGTGGCCCAGCAGCATGATCACCACCAGCAGGGCCAGCTCCCACCAGAAGTCCAGCTCATGGGAAATCAAACCCAGGCTCGCGCCCCAGGAAGCGACGAAGGCCACGGTGATCGCCATGCCGATCAACAGCATCATTCCCGGCTTGCGGGCTTTGATCTCACTGACCGCGCCGGTCAGGAACGGCCGCCCTCCCCAGACGTAGATCACCGTACCCAACACCGGAGCCACCCACCCCAGGCCAGGAATGTTCGGCAGAGTGTAACCGACCAGGTCGGCGAACATGTCGCTGAGCAGCACGGTGGGCACCGCCAGGACCAGCATGATCCAGAACAAACGCCGGAAGCTCGCCACGTGGTCCCCGTGGCCGCCGTGGCCGCCGGCTGCGTTGTGCTCGGAGTGAATGATGTGACCGTTGTGCTGGGCGTGTTCGCCGTGTTCGTGTGAGTCGTGAGCGGCGGCCTTGTGCAGGGTGTTCTGGTCGGGGCGTTCGCCCGTATCAATATGTTCTTCGGGACGGCCGGCGCCACCGAAATCGCGGTTGTTCGGCTCGGTCATATCAGGTGCTCCTGTCGTGCGTGGATCGTTCGGTCGTCAGCTCGCGTACTGTGCTGGTGCGGCGTCCCCAGCGATCCGCACTCGTCGCAGCAGAGGTAGTAGCGCTCGCTGTTGTAATCCCGCCGCCGGTCTCTGTGGACCGGATTTTAGTCTTGGGGGATCACGGTGATCTTCCCGGCGGCGTGCCCGGTCTCCACGGCGGCGATCGCCTGACCTGTTTCATTGAGGTCGAACTGGGCGCGCACGTGGGGGTCGACCAGTCCGTACTGGATCACGTCGGTGATCTTCCCCATGGCCTCACTTGTGCGTTCCAGGGCCCGGCCGCCCAGCTCGACTGCGGTCTCTGGATCGGCTGCGGAGATGATCCGGGTTCGGTCGTGCACCAGGCCCGCGACGGCGCGCAGCGGGTCGCCGCCCACGAGGTCGACGATCAGGTCGGGTCCGTCGGAGATGGTCTGCCGCACCCGGTCGCTCACGCCCGGACCGGATTCGATGAACACGGCACCGGTGGATTCGACCAGTTCCCGCTTGGTTGCGCTGGCCACGCCGATGACGGTGAACGCGTGTACGCGACCGATCTGTGCGGCCATCAGTCCCACTCCGCCGCCGGCTCCGAGCAGCAGCAGGGTCTGGCCCGGTTCGAGTTCGATCTGGTGGGTGGCGTCATAGGCGGTGGCCGCGGCCACCGGGATGGTGGCGGCGTCGGTGAATGAGATCTCCTCGGGCTTGGCCACAGTCGTGGAGGCGCGCAGCAGCGTGTGCTCGGCCATCCCTCCCTGCCCGGGTGCCACCAGACCGAGCACCTCGTCGCCCACGGCGAAGTCCTCAACTCCGTCGCCGACTTGAGTGACCACGCCGGCGGCTTCGCGTCCCATCGGCGCCGGCAGGCTCCAGTGACGCCCCAGGTGGCCTTCCCGGATCTTCCAGTCCGCCGGGTTCACGCCGGCGGCCCGTACTTCGATGGCCACCTCCCCGGGCCCGGGCATGGGAGCGGGTCGGTCGATCAGCTGCTGGTTCTCCGGCCCGCCGTAGTCGGTGAACACATAAACCTTGGACATGAATGGGTCTCCTTCGGATCTGGGCTGGGTGGGGGCTTCGGTGTCCCGCACGAGTTTCGTCGGGACGGTGGGTGTCAGGGTCGGGGTTCGTCCTCACCGGCCGCTTCGGCGGCGTCAGCCTCCTCCCGGGTGGCAAATGCGGCGCCGGCAGCGTGTTCGGGTGGGCTGTAGATGGTGTACAGCACCAGCGGCTGGTCCCCGGTATTGCGGAAGTTGTGCTGGGCACCGGCCGGTACCGCGCACTGGTCACCGGCATCAATGGGGTGCGTGTGGCCGTTGAGGTCGGCTTCTCCGGTTCCGGAGACGAAGGTCAGGATCTGGTCGGTGTGTTCGTGGACCTCGTCCCCGATCTCACCGCCGGGCGGAATGGTCATGACCACGATCTGGGCGTGCGCACCGGTCCACAGCACCTTCCTGAAGTCGGGGTTGTTCCTGGCCACGTCCGCAATGGTGAAGTGCTCAAGGTTGTCTCCAAGGGTGAAGTTGTTTCCGCTCATGATTGATCTCCTCTAGTTCATGTATTGGTTTGGATTGTTGAGGCCTTTGAACTGCCCGGTGCGCCAGGTGCCGCGGGCCCGCTGTCACGCGGGTGAGATCAGGCGGATACCTGCTCGGCTGCCTGCGGAGTGGTCCGCGCGCTCTTCGACATGGTCGTGGAGCCTGCGGTGTTGCGCAGCAGTCGCATCGCGTTGGCAATGACCACCAGTACGGAGGCTTCGTGGACGAGCATGCCGATCGACATGGTCACCCCGCCGGCGAAGACGCCGGCCAGCAGCAACACCACCGTGATCAGGGCGATCGCGATGTTCTGCCGCATCACCGACACGGTCCGCTTGGCCAGACCGATGGCCTCGGGCAGCTTGAGGAGGTTGTCACCCATCAGGGCGATGTCCGCGGTCTCCACGGCCACGGCCGAGCCCGCAGCGCCCATTGCCACGCCGATGTTCGCGGTGGCCAGGGCCGGGGCGTCGTTGACACCGTCACCGACCATCGCGATCGTGTGGCCCTGACGCTGGAGTTGGGTGACCGCGTCCAGCTTGTCCTCGGGCAGCAGGGAGGCGTGGATCTCGTCGATCCCGGTGGCTTTCCCGATGGCCTCGGCCACCAGCCGGGTGTCCCCGGTGAGCATGACCACTTTCTCGACGCCGGCCCGGTGCAGGCGGGCGACCATCTCGGGTGCATCCTGGCGGATCTGATCGGCGACGGCGACGACGCCGATCACCGTCTGGTCGACCGCGACGATCATGGGCGTTTTGCCCTCGGTGGCCAGCTGCTGAGCTGTCCGGGCCGCTTCGGCGGCGGCTTCGACAATGCCGTACTGCTCCAGCAGCGGTGGGTTGCCGATCAGCACCACACGACCATCGACCTCAGACACGATGCCCTTGCCGGGGACCGGGGTGACGGCGCCGGGGACGCCCTGCGCGCCGACTCCCTCGGCGTGGGCCGTCTCCAGGATGGGACGGGCCAGCGGGTGCTCAGAACCGGCCTCGGCGGCTGCCGCCCAGCGCAGCACCTCCGTCCGCCCCAGCACGGGGTCCAGGACGACCACATCGGTCAGCCGGGGCCGGCCCTCGGTGAGCGTACCGGTCTTGTCCACGGCAACCGCGGAAATCTTCGCCGAGGTCTCCAGGAACTCCCCGCCCTTGATGAGGATGCCGTTGCGGGCGGCGCGCCCAATGCCGGCCACGATCGCGACCGGAATGGAGATCACCAGGGCGCCAGGGCAGCCGATGACCAGCAAGGTCAAGGCCAGGACCACGTCACCGGAGATCAGCCCGGCCACCAGCGCCAGCACCATCACGGCCGGTGTGTACCAGCGGGAGAAACGGTCGATAAATGCCTGAGTCCTCGCCTTAGCGTCCTGGGCCTCCTCCACCCGGTGGATGATGCGGGCCAAGGTGGTGTCCGCGCCGATGCCGGTGGCCAACACCTGCAGGAAACCGCCCCGGGAGACGGTCCCCGCGAAAACCTGACTGCCCTTGGTCTTCTCCACCGGGATCGACTCGCCGGTGATGGAGGCCTCATCGAGGGCCCCGGTTCCGGACACGACCTGGCCATCCACGGGCACTTTCGCACCGTTCTTGACCAGCACGATCTCGCCCATTCTCACCTGCGCGGCAGGGATCTCCTGTTGCTCACCCTCGCGCACCACGATCGCGGAGTCCGGGGCGACGGCGACGAGTTCGGCCAGCGCCGAGCGTGTCTTGTTCAAGGTCGCAGCTTCCAGCGCGTGGCCGATCGCGAACAGGAACGTGACCGCTGCGGCCTCCCAGAAGTTACCAATGATGACCGCGCCGATCGCGGCGACCGACACGAGCAAGTCAATGCCGATAACCCTGGCGATCACCGCACGAACAGCCTTCACCACGATCCCGTAGCCGGCCACCACGGCGGCAGCCAACATGAAAACGTCTCCGAGGGCGAATGCCCCGCCGGTGTGGGTGGCGTGGGCGCCGGCGTCGACCCACCACTGGGGGCCGACGGCGATGTTGGCCACCCCTCCGCCCAGCCACTGGATGGCGAACGAGATGATGATGAACACACCGGACACGACGGGAACCGACCAGTTCCCGTACACCCATTTCTGGAGCTTGTTCACTTTCGGGTACGACCTTTCGGCGTTGTGTGCCGGCGAACCGACAGAGTGGGTGGGACAGGGCCGCGGCTTTGTTTGATTCTTTAGAACGCCGAGGGGGTGGCCGTGTAGCCGGCCTTGCCAACAGCGGCGACGAGATCGTCAACGGAGACGCGTTCAGGGTCGTGGTCGATTTCAATGCGCGCGGAGGCGAAGTGGACCAACACGTTCTCGACGCCCTTGAGGCGGCCGACCTGCTTCTCGATCTTGGCCACACAGGACGGGCACGAGAACCCCTGTGCGCGCAGAACAGTGCGTGTGGTGGTGGAGGCGTTCATGGCGTTTTTCCTTTCGTTGTGATGTTCTCTATGAACAACCTTCACGATAGATTCGTGTCGTTCGGAACTCCTTGACGCGGATCAAGTACGGGCTGCGGTGCCGTTAGCGCCGGTTCCGATAGGCTCGTACCATGCCCGAGGCTGATTTGTGTGTCACTCGCGTCCCGATTTTCCAGGGACTCACCCACGACCAACAGCTACACGTCGCGCAGTTCGTCCGCCCTCAGCGCGTCGAGAAGGGCGAGGTGGTCTACGGGCCTGGCGAGTCGATGTCTCGTCTACTCGTGGTGCATAGCGGGCAGCTCAAGGTCAGCCACATGGCCGCTAACGGCCAAGAACAAATCCTGCGCACTGTGACTCACGGTGATGTCGTGGGAGAACGGGCGTTACTGACTGGCCACCGCCCGACCGAGTTCGTCGTCGCGCTCGACGACAGCCACATGTGCGTCTTCGACCACGGGGACCTTGCCACTCTGCTGCGCGACTATCCCGATATCAGTCAGCGCATGATGCGGACTTTGTCCGACCGGCTCTCATCCGTCGAACGGCTACTGGCCGCGGTCACCTCCAACGACGTGAGCGCCCGTGTCGCGGCCTACCTACTCGATCTACCCGGCAGCATGCAAAGGGGAGTACTCGCCGTGAGGTTGCCGATGCCAAAGCGGGAGATCGCCGCCTACTTGGGCACCACACCCGAGACTCTGAGCCGCCGGCTCGCCGCGCTCTCCGCGGCGAGTGTCATCGAATTGCACGGGCGCCGTGACGTTACGATCCTCGACGTCGATGCACTCGAGCGCGCAGCCACACCCCGATAGCGCGCAACCACCCTTGCAGGCCTTAGCGGCAGCCCGCTCCCGACCCGGGATCAGGGTCGGAGGCGTAGCTTCGGTGACTAACGGGGGATGAGCCGCGTCGCGTTCACGGAACGCGCG
>NZ_JAUNPE010000004.1:13096-51828 GCF_030536815.1 Kocuria sp. | reverse complement strand
TCCCGGTGTTGACGCGTTACATCTGGCGGGCGTAAGCTGATGTGTCCGCGACCGAGAGGGAGCGGGTTGGTAATTGAATACGGGGATGATCGGTTTCGACGATGTGAGTTGAGACAGGGGAAGCGGGTCGAGGATACAGAGTTATCTCGTAAACGCTCTCTGTAAAAATATAAGTGCCAAATCCAAGCGCACTGACTTCGCTCTCGCTGCGTAAGTAGCGACAGCAGTCTGGCAGCCCAGGTTCACCTTCGACCTGGATCCTGCCATCAGCTAGAAGGTCACTGCTGCGAACGCAGGTTACGGGCGTTCGTGGGACTCTTACGTAACTGAGTTCGGCGGCCACCTGTGTGCGGGATGGCCGGAACTGAGAAACCTATCAGCACACTGCACCCGGAGAAGCCCTGACAATACTGCATCGGACGGGGGTTCAATTCCCCCCATCTCCACAAATTTCCCGTATTGGGAGAAAGCCTCGCGTTGATACGCGGGGCTTTTTTCATGCCCGGCAGCTGGAACACGCTGAGAGAAAACGAGCGTGTGTAACTCCTGAGTCCGTCGGCACCCTGTGGAAGACTTGGGCGCAGAACCCACGAACAGACCAGACTAGACAGACAGGTAGGTGCATCCCATGAGCGATCGTCCCAACGAGCCGCAGTCCGGTTCTTCCTCCGCTTCCGGACACACCTCGGGCAACAACCAGCCCGAGTACGGTCAGCGCGTGGAGGGCAACGACCAGACCTTCGGTCACAACGCCTACGACCGGCCGCAGCAGAACTACGGTTCGCAGCAGCCCGACTACGGCCAATACGGCGGCAACCAGGGCTACGGCAACCAGCCGCAGTACGGTGATCAGCAGTACGGCAATGACCAGTACGGCAACCAGGGCCAGCAGGGCTACGGCAACCAGGGTTACGGTAACGACCAGTACGGCAACCAGGCGTACGGCCCGGGCGGGGCCAACAACCCCACGTACTACCAGAACGACTACAACCAGCAGCCCTACGGCAACCAGAATTATTACGGCAACGGCAAGCCCGCCGGACACGGCCTGGGCATCGCCTCGCTCGTGTTGGGCATCATCGGCATCCTGACCTTCTGGTTCTTGGGCATCGGCGGCCTGATTGGTCTGGTCGGTCTGATCCTCGGAATTGTTGGACTGTCCAAGCTCAAGAAGACCCCGGGAGCCTCCAAGGCGCTGCCGATCGTCGGTATCGTGCTCTCGATCCTGGCAATCATCGGCGGCATCATCATGGCGGTCCTGTTCTTCTGGGCCTTCGACATGGTCAGCGATTGCCTGCCGCTGATCGACTCCGGTTCCCAGACCGCGTACGAGCAGTGCGTTCAGGACGCCGTCAACCAGAACATGGGTATCAACAGCTAACGCGCCTCCCACGGCATCGTGCCCCGGCACGGTCGACGACGCCGCTCCACGCGGGCGTCTCGGCCGCCCGGGGCACGAGGTGGTTAAGGGTAGGTGCCAGTGGGTTCCGGCCCTAGGACGTTTCGCGTGTGCCCAGAATGTCCAGAGCGGCGTCGTGAAGCACCCCGTTACTGGCAATCGCGTTGGCGCCGAACGGGCCGTCCTGGCCCTTGAGTGAGGTGAAGCGGCCGCCGGCCTCGGTGACGATGGGCACCAGGGCAGCCATGTCATAGAGGTTGAGCTCGGGCTCGCATGCAATGTCCACGGCGCCCTCGGCCACCAGGCAGTAGGACCAGAAGTCACCGTAGGCGCGCGTGCGCCACACGGAGTCGGTCAGCTCAATGAACTGATCACGCACCCCCAGATCCCGCCAGCCGGTCAGGGACGAGTAGGACAGCGAAGCATCAGAGAGCTGGTTGACCGATGACACGGACAACCGCGTGGCCTGCGACAACGAGCGACCCGTGAAGGCGCCCGAACCCAGGGCGGCCCACCAGCGGCGATTCAGGGCAGGTGCGGAGACCACACCGGCCACCACTTGGTCGTCCTCGATCAGCCCGATGAGCGTGGCCCACACGGGCACACCGCGCACAAAGTTCTTGGTGCCGTCGATCGGGTCGATCACCCATTTCCGGGAACCGGATCCGCTGGTGCCGAACTCTTCGCCGATCACGGCATCGCGATTACGCACCCGGCCCAGTTGTGAACGGATCACCGATTCGGCCTCGCGGTCCGCGTCCGTGACGGGGGTGAGATCGGGTTTGGTCTCCACGTGGAGGTCCTGGGCCTTGAACCGACGCATGGTCAGCCCGTCCACAGAATCGGCCAGAATGTGCGCGAGACGGAGATCATCCGTGTAACTGCTGGGTGGTCGCATGATCTCTACGTTATCGCCTGTCCCAGGTGCTTTTCGTCGGCGCCCGCCTGTGTTTCCCCTCGCGAGGCAGCGAGCAGCCTGCGCAGCGACTCCAATCTCAGGGGTGCGGCCGGAGAGGCCTCGGGCCGCCGCACCCACTCGTCCAGCGCGCAACCGGGGGAGTCCTGGGTGTGCAGACAGCCACGCGGGCAGTCCGCGGTGGCGGGGACGAGGTCCGTGAACGAGTTGATGAGTTCCTCCTCGCTCACGTGGGCCAGACCGAGCGAGCGAATACCGGGGGTGTCGATGACCCACGTTCCGGGGGAGGTGTCCGGCATGCGGAGGGCCCGGGCGGAGGAGGACGTGTGGCGGCCGCGACCGGTCACGTCATTGACACCGCCGGTGGCCCGTTGCGAGCCCGTGAGCGCGTTGACCAGCGTTGATTTCCCCACGCCGGAGGGGCCCAGGAACACGCTGATGTGCCCGTCCAAGATGGTGCGGAGCCGGCCGACGGATTCCTCCGAGATGGCCAGGGATTCCTCGTGGACGCCCGCGGCCGGGCGGCCACCGAGGGCATCCGAGGGCTCGGTCGACACGGTCCGGACGTCCAGCGCCGCCACGTAGCTGAGGAACCCGGCCGGGTCCTTGAGGTCGGTTTTGGTCATGCAGATCACGGGGGTGATGCCGGCGTCCGACGCCGCCGCGAGACCACGGTCCACAAAGCCGGTGCGCGGCGTGGGGGACTCCGTGGCCAGGACCAGCACCAGCCGGTCCGCATTGGCCACAATGACGCGCTCCACGGGGTCGGTGTCGTCCGCGCTGCGGCGCAGGACGGTGGCGCGGGGTTCAATGCGCACGATCCGGGCGAGCGTGTCCGGGGCGCCGCTGGCATCGCCCACGACTCCCACTTGGTCACCGGGGACGATGGGGTTGCGGCGCAACTCCTTGGCGCGGATGCACACCACGGTGCGTTGATCACGGCTGTGCTCATTGACCACGCACGTGTAGCGGCCACGATCCACGGCGATCACCCGGGCCACCACCGCATCCTCGTGGGTGGGGCGCTGTTTGGTGCGGGGGCGTGAGCCTTTCTTGTTGGCTCGCACTCGGACATCGGACTCGTCCCACTGTCGGTGGGCGCTGGAATTACGCGCCATGGTTGACCAGGGTGGTCCACATCCGGGAGAAATCGGGCAGCGTCTTGGCGGTGGTGCCAATGTTCTCCACGCTCACGTCCGCCACGCGAAGACCGATGATGGCGCCCGCGGTGGCCATGCGGTGGTCGTCGTAGCTGTGGAACAGTCCGCCGTGCAGGGGCGCGGGATCAATGATGAGCCCGTCCGCCGTCTCCGCCACGTTGCCACCCAGCTGGTTGATCTCGGTGCGCAGGGCCGCGAGGCGGTCGGTTTCGTGGCCGCGCAGATGAGCAATGCCTCGTAGTTGCGATGGGCCGGTGGCCAGCGCACACATGGCGGCCACGGTGGGGGCGAGCTCGCCGGCCTCGGACAGGTCCAGGTCCACGCCGCTGAGCTGGGCCGGACCGGTTGCGGTCAGGACACCGCCCGCGAGGTCAACGGTGCCGCCGAACTGCGGCAGGATCGAGCGCCAGTGATCGCCGCCCTGGGTGGTGTGGGAGGGCCAATCCGGGATGCTCACGGTGCCGCCGGTGACCATGGCCGCGGCCAGGAACGGGCCGGCGTTGGAGAGGTCCGGTTCCACGGTGACGTCCAGCCCGGGCATCCGAGTGGGTTCGACCCGCCATTCGGTGTCACTGATGCGCGTGGCGTTCACACCGGCCTCGCGCAGCACCTCCACGGTCATGGCCACGTGGGGCAGGGACGGGACCCCGGCGCCGTCGGACTCGTGTTTGAGCACCAAAGGGCCATCGAAGCGCACGGCAGCCAGCATGAGGGCGGAGACGAACTGTGAGGAGCCGCTCGCGTCGATGCGCACGGTGCCGCCACGGACGCTACCGGTTCCCGAGACGGTGAGTGGCAGGGTGCCGCTGCCCTCGTCATGAACCGTGACGCCCAGATCGCGCAGGCCGTGGATCACGGGACCCATGGGGCGCACTCGGGCGTGGGGATCGCCGTCGAACGTGGTGTCCGCGTTGAGAAGGGCCGCGACCGGCGGCACGAAACGCATGACCGTGCCCGCCAACCCACAATCGATGTGGCACAGCTCGGGGCGGCGTGCATCAGCGGCGGGGCCCTCGGGGATGGGGGTAATGCTGAGATCCGCGCCGAAGGGACCGGGCGCGCCGATCGGTTCGATGACCGCACCCAACTGCCGGAGGGCAGCGATCATGAGTTGGCTGTCACGTGAATACAACGGCTTGCGCACCACCGATGCCTCGGAGGCCAGGGCCGCCAGGACCAGGTACCGGTTGGTGAGCGATTTGGAACCGGGAATGGCCACGGATCCGCTCACCGGGCGATCGCCGGTAAAGGGCGCGGCCCAATGGGGTTCGGTGTGCGACAAGCCGTTGTGCGTATTCACTGTGTGACCGGGCCTTAGTGGCTGACCGCGTCCTGGACGGCCTTCTCGGCCTGGGCGAACTTCTTCTTGGTGTCCTTGGACACCTTGGCGGCGTTCTTACGAACGTCATCCGCCAGGTGGCTTGCTCGCCAGACGAGCGAGGGGTTGCCGGCGGTGTCCACGGAGGCAATCATCACGGCACCGACCAACGAGAGGTTCTTGAACACGTTGCTGCGGCGCTGGGACGTGCCCTCCTTGGTGGAGGTATCCGCGGACTGGTACTGCACGAACCCGTTGATTGCGGTGGTGCCGAGCAGCACCGATGCGGACAGGCGGGGGAACTTGCTCAACGCAAGGGCGGAAGCGGCCAATACCTGGGCCGCCGCAATGCCCTGGGCCACCTGGGCGCGGTTTGCGGTCACGGGACGGACCTGCGGCAGTACCTGCTCCACCTGCTTCAGGACCGGGTCCAGCTTCTCGGCGGCGGCCGAGGAGTCACGGAATGCTTCAACGCCGCCGGCAATGTAACCGGTGGCGAGCAGGGGACGGGCGAGACGACGAACGATGCTCATGGTTCCTCCTTTTGGTCCCGGCATTTCCGGGAGGGCACGTCTTTCATCCTAACGGGGCGCCACTGACCAACGCACGGGAATAGTGCGGCGGGTCCGCCGTGTTATTCACCAGTAGACAGCAAGCGCCACACAGCGGGTCCTCAACCCGGATCGACCACGCGGCCCACGGAAGGCAGGTAGAGCATGATCGTCACCGCCCCGACCGTAGACTGGACCGTGATGAAAGATCATGAAGAGCTTGAGCCGCGGGTACAGGACACTGCCGAGCCGGTGGACGTCAGCCAGGAAACCACACAGCAGCGCCGCGAACGTTTTGAACGAGACGCCATGCAGTACGTGGACCAGTTGTACGCTGCCGCGTTGCGCATGGCCCGTAACCCCGCCGATGCCGAGGACCTGGTCCAGGAGGCCTACACCAAGGCCTTCTCCGCGTTCCATCAGTACAAGCCCGGGACCAATCTCAAGGCGTGGCTGTACCGGATCCTGACCAACACCTACATCAACCTGTACCGCAAACGGCAGCGCGAACCGCGCCAGGCCAACACGGACACGGTGGAGGATTGGCAGCTGCACCGGGCCGAATCCCACACGTCCAAGGGGCTGCGATCGGCAGAGGCCGAGGCCCTGGACCACCTACCGGATTCTGATGTGAAGCGGGCGCTGCAAGAACTTCCCGAAGAGTTCCGACTCGCCGTGTATTTCTCCGATGTCGAAGGCTTTGCCTACAAGGAGATCTCCGAGATCATGGACACGCCCATCGGCACCGTGATGTCTCGACTGCACCGAGGCCGCAAGCTACTTCGGGAGAAACTGGCCGACTACGCCACCGAGCGAGGTTTCGACACCTCCAAGGGGACCAAGAAGTCCAAGGGCGAGACAACATCGAAGGACCGAGGCTGAACCAATGGCTGACAACGACTGCCAGAACGGCTGCACCGATGAGCGCATCCGTCGCATTTACGAATACCTTGACGGTGCCCTGACCAAGGAGGATCTCGAGGAGATCCACGCGCACCTCACCGACTGCCCCGAATGCGAGCGCGAGTACAACTTGGAGTGCGTGATCCGCACCGTGATCAAGCGATCCTGCACGGAGACTGCCCCCGCGCAGCTCAAACAATCGATCCTCACGCGCATTGACGCGCACTGCAGCGATCACCCGGCGGCCTAGCTCTCACCGCTCCGCGCCACCGCTCTCACGGCAGAGCAACGACCACCGCGCAACAACCACCGCAGGCCCGTAACAGCGGCCCGCATTGCGGTTTGAAGAAATGACAACGCCCGCAACCGTTACGGTTGCGGGCGTTGGTCGTACTGCACAGAACTCAGGCGTTGGGCCGCTTTCCGCGGTTCGCAGAGTTCTTGCGGCGGTCCTTGCGCTTACGTCCACGCTTGCTCATGGTGTACCTCCTGCGTTGATTCGTCTGGGCACCGTCCGCCAGTATCTCACAACCTGGCGTTTACTCCGAGTTGACCGGCCGGTGAAGGCCCACGGTGCTCGCGCTCTATCGGGGTTCGGGCAGGTTCAGCCAGTTGTACCAACCGCGGTGGAGCACCAGCCAGGCCATCAAACCGTAGCCGGCCTGCCCGGGATGACCGTGGTTGGCGGCCAGGTCCTTGCGCCACTGCTCGTGGTGCTGCAGCGGGTTGAACGTGTCCACGTACACGTGCTGGCGGCGGGTGGTCACGTCACCGAAGGCCGCGGAGAGATCGGCGATCCTGCGGTTGCGTTCCGGGTCCAGCGTGGGCGGGGGACCCACCACCAGCACCTTGATGTTGTTCTGGGTCGCCTGATCCACGATATTGGCCATGTTCAACCGCGAACGGGCCGAGGTGATGTCCAGCTCCACGTCCATGGCCGAGGGCGCGATCACCAAACGGTTGTCGCACGTGGAATCGAAACGGCGGGAGGCTTCGTCGAACCAGCGCTCGTTGAGGGACTCACTGCCCTCACCGGGCGCAGCCAGGTTGTAAGCGTCCACGGGCACGATGTCCCGCGGGGTACGCGCCAGCACTCGACCGAACCAGCCCAGGGCACGGGGGTCTTCCACACCGGCTAGCAGTTCGTCACCGACGGCCACAATGCGGATCCTGCGTTGGTCCACTATTCCTCTTCCTTTGCTCATAACGTGTCTCGGTGGCCACCGTAAACCACGATGGCCACCGAGGGGAAAACGTGTCCGCTGCGGCCCCGATCCCGCGGGGCCGCAGCGCAGTGCTGATTACTCGCCGCGGTCGAAGGCCTGCTGCACCAGGGTCTCCAGCTCCTTCGCGTGACGCTTGGCGGAACCGTTGGCCGGGGAAGCGGAAGCCGGGCGCGAGGCCAGCTGAATCGGGCGGTCCACTTCAGGCACCAGGTTCACGGCCATGAACGGCCACGCACCCTGGTTGGCTGGCTCGTCCTGGGCCCACATGATGCGAGCCTGCGGGTAGCGTGCCAGTTCCTTCTTGATCTCGTTCAGGGGCAGCGGGTAGAGCTGCTCGACACGAATGATCGCCGTGGAGTGGTCCCCTGACTCCTCCCGCTGAGTGACGAGATCGTAGTAGAGGCGACCGGAGACCAGGATCACGTCCGTGACCTTGGAATCGTCCAGGTTCGAGACATTCGGGATGACCTGCTGGAACGTGCCCTGCGTGAAGTCCTCAATGGGGGAGGCGGCCGCCTTGAGACGCAGCAACTGCTTGGGCGTGGCCACGATCAACGGGCGCCGCGGGCGCGAGTAGGCCTGCCGGCGCAACAGGTGGAAGTGGTTGGCCGGGGTGGACGGGTTGACCACGGTCATGTTCCGCTCGGCGCACAGGGTCAGGAACCGCTCGATACGTGCCGAGGAGTGGTCCGGGCCCTGGCCCTCGAAGCCGTGGGGAAGGAGCAGGACCAGCGAGGAACGCTGACCCCACTTCTGCTCGGCCGAGGAAATGAACTCGTCCACGATGGTCTGGGCACCGTTGGTGAAGTCACCGAACTGCGCCTCCCACACGGTCAGGGCCTCGGGGCGTTCCACGGAGTAGCCGTATTCGAAACCCAGCACACCGTACTCGGAGAGAGGCGAGTTGTAGATGGACAGCTTGGCCTGATCCCCGGAGAGGTTGTTCAACGGTTCCCACTCGGAGCCGTTCTCGGCATCGAAGAACACCGCGTGACGCTGTGTGAAGGTACCGCGGCGCACGTCCTGACCGGAGAACCGGATCGGCACACCCTCCATGAGCAGTGAACCGAAGGCCATGAGCTCGCCCATGCCCCAGTCCACGCCGCCCTTCTGGGTCATTTCGTTGCGGCGCTCCAACAGCTTCTGCAGCTTGCGGTGGGTGGTGAAACCCTCCGGGGTGTCCACGTGAGCCTCACCGATGCGGCGGGCAACCTCTTCGGTGATGGCCGTGGACTTGGGGATCGAGACTCCCGAGTCCGCCTGCTGGGCGGAGGGGCGCTCGATGTTGGCGATCGCGGCGGCGTCGCCGGTGACCAGCGGAACCGTGGAGGTCTGAGCCTCGTGGGATTCCGCGAAGACCCGTTCCAGACGCTCCTGGTAGTCCTTGAGCGCGCGGTCGGCTTCTTCCTGGGTGATGTCACCGCGGCCCACGAGGTTCTCGGTGTAGACCTTGCGGGTGGAGCGCTTACCGTCGATCAGGGAGTACATCAGCGGCTGGGTCATCGAGGGATCATCGCCCTCGTTGTGGCCGCGGCGGCGGTAGCAGACCAGGTCGATCACGACATCCTTGTGGAAGCGCTGGCGGTACTCGAAGGCCAACTGACCCACGCGGGTCACGGCCTCGGGGTCGTCCGCGTTCACGTGGAAGATCGGGGCCTGAATGGTACGGGCCACGTCCGTGCAGTACGTGGAGGTGCGCGCACCGGACGGCGAGGTGGTGAAGCCGATCTGGTTGTTGACGACCACGTGGATGGTGCCACCCACGTGGTAGCCCTCCAGACCGGACATCTGCATGACCTCGTACACGATGCCCTGCCCGGCCATGGCGGCGTCGCCGTGGACCTGGACGGCCAGCACGGGGAACGTGCCGTCCCCCTCGGGCCCGGCGCCCAGAACGTCCGTCTTGGCGCGGGCGATGCCCTCGATCACAGGATTCGCGGCTTCCAGGTGGGACGGGTTGGCTGCCAGGTAGACCTGGGTCTCGTTGCCGTTGTCCGAGGTGAAGACACCCTCCGTGCCCAGGTGGTACTTCACGTCGCCGGAGCCCTCGATGGAGCGGGGATCTTGGCTGCCCTCGAACTCGCGGAAGACCTGTGCGTAGGACTTACCGGCAATGTTGGTGAGCACGTTCAGGCGGCCGCGGTGGGCCATGGCGATACCCACGCCGGCCAGGGACTCGTCAGCGGCGTCGGAAATGATCGCGTCGAGCAGGGGGATCAGGGACTCGCCGCCCTCCAACGAGAAGCGCTTCTGACCCACGTACTTGGTCTGCAGGAAGGTCTCGAAGGCCTCGGCCGCGTTGAGGCGACCCAGGATGCGGAACTGTTCCTCGCGGGCGGGCTTCTGGTAATCGTGCTCCAGTTTGTCCTGGAACCACTCCCGTTCTTCCGGGTTCTGCAGGTGCATGTATTCGACGCCCACGGTGCGGCAGTACGCGTCACGCAGCCGCCCGAGGATCACGCGCAGGGTCAGCAGGTCCTGGCCACCGAAACCGCCGGTGGGCCACTCACGCTCCAGGTCCCACAGGGACAGTCCGTAGCTGCGGATGTCCAGGTCCGGGTGCTTGCGCATCACGTACTCGAGCGGGTTGGTGTCGGCCATGAGGTGACCCCGTACGCGGTACGCGTGGATCAGCTGCTGGATGCGAGCGACCTTGTTGATCTGGGTCTCGGGGTTGACCTGGTTGTCCACGGCCCAGCGAACGGGCTCGTAGGGGATGCGCAGGGCCTCGAAAATGGTGTCGTAGAAGTCGTCCCCGCCCAGTAGGTAGTGCTCCACGAGCTTCAGGAATTCGCCGGAACCCGCGCCCTGGATCACACGGTGATCGTAGGTGGAGGTCAGGGTGATGATCTTGGAAACGCCCAGGCGCGCGGTGGTGCGCGGGGAGGCGCCCTTGTACTCGGCGGGGTAGTCCAGTGCGCCCACGCCCACGATGCAGGCCTGGCCCTTGGACAACCGCGGCACGGAGTGCACGGTGCCGATACCACCCGGGTTGGTCAGGGACACCGTGGTGCCCTGGTAGTCGTCCATGGTCAGTTCGCCGGACCGGCCACGCTTGACCACGTCTTCGTACGCGGTCCAGAACTGCATGAAGGTCATGTCCTCGGCGCCCTTGATGTTGGGCACCACCAGGTTGCGCGAACCGTCCTTGTTGGGGATGTCGATCGCGATGCCGAAGTTCACATGGGCCGGCTGGATCGCGGCGGGCTTGCCGTCCACTTCTGCGTACACAACGTTCTGCGACGGGTAGTTGGCCAGCGCGCGGATCACGGCGTAGCCGATCAGGTGGGTGAAGGACACCTTGCCACCGCGGTTGCGCGACAAGTGGCTGTTGATCACCAGGCGGTTGTCGATCAGAAGCTTTGCGGGCACGGCGCGCACGGTCGTGGCGGTCGGAACCGTGAGGGAGGCGTCCATGTTCGCCGCAACGGCCTTGGCCGGGCCGCGCAGCTTGGTGACCTTGTCCTCAGCCTCGGTCTTGGGTTCCTGCTCCTTGGCCTTCGCTTTGGCGTTGACCTCGGGCTGGGCGCGAATGGGGCGCTTGGTGGCCGAGCCCTCGCCGCCGTTGGATTCCTGGTCCACGCCCTCGGGTCGGCCCTTGGCCTTGGAGCCTCCGGTGGTCGATGACGGCGCCGCGGCGCGCTTGGGTGCGCCGGCGGTGGACTTGGCCGCCGGGGCGGGCTTTTCCTGGGTCACCTTGGGCTTGTTCTCCTGGGTGGAAGCAGAGGCGGGCGCCTTGGACGGGGCGGCTGGCTTTGTGGCAGCGTTGTTGGATGTCGAGGGAGATGCAGTGTCGGAGTCAGAGCCCTTGCTCATTTCCTCGAAAATGGGCCACCACTTCTTGTCCACGGAGTTCTTGTCGTCCTGGTATTTCTCGAACAGCTCGTCGACGAGCCATTCGTTACCGGCGAATTCTTCGGGGATCAGGTGGTGCGGCTGCTCTGGCACGGGAGATACGCCTCTTCCATATGACGGTGTGCTCCGGTGGTTGCTCGGTAGACCACCACCGGTCGGTGGTGCCAGCGGTATGTGTCTCCGCGGGCGGACGTGGTGGCCTTAATTCTCATAAGGCCGTACTAAGCCAACAGTCTAATGAGGCGAACACCGCCTGGCCAGTTCATCCTGACCCTTCGGTAAGTCTCGCCGTTCGTCCGTGAGGGACCCCTGATGAGCTGCCTGACGGGGCACCTGAGAGGCCCGTAGTATGGGGTCTCGTGCGATTCCTCACCACTCCCAGTACCGACCTCACCTACAACGACGTTTTCCTGGTGCCCTCCAGCTCCCGGGTGACGTCCCGCTTTGACGTGGATCTGTCCCCGGGCGACGGCACCGGCTCCACCATTCCGTTGGTGGCGGCCAATATGACGGCGGTGACCGGCCGGCGCATGGTCGAAACCATGGCGCGCCGCGGCGGCCTGGGCATCCTGCCGCAGGACATCCCGCTGGACGTCATCGCCCAGGTGACCGACTGGGTCAAGAGCCGCTCACCCCAGTACGAGACCCCGGTGACGCTGCACGAGACGGACACGGTTCATGACGCGCTCGGGGTCATGCACAAACGCCCTCACGGGGCCGTGCTCGTCACGGATGCGAAGGGTAACTACCGCGGCCTGGTGCTCGCCGCCGATTGCCAGGACGTGGACCGCTTCACCCGGTTGACGGACGTCATGCGTACGGACGGCCCGGTGTTCCAGGCCGAGGACTTCGCCGGCCAGGATCACGATGCCGCGATGCGCTCCGCCTATGACAAGCTGGCGGCCTCGCGGCTCAGTGTCGCCCCCGTTCTGCGGGAGCGCGCGATCGAGGGAGTCCTCACCCAGAAGGGCGCGGTGCGCTCCACCATCTACCAACCCGCCCTCGGCACACAGGGCCGGTTACAGGTGGGCGCAGCCGTGGGAATCAACGGTGACGTGGCCGCGAAGGCCGCAGCGCTGCTCGACACCGGCATCGACGTGCTCGTGGTCGACACCGCCCACGGCCACCAGATCAAGGCCATGCAGGCAGTGGAGGCCGTGCGCGCCCTGGACCTGCGGGTCCCCGTCGTCGCCGGGAACGTGGTCTCCGCCGACGGCGTGCGCGACCTCATCGGCGCCGGCGCGGATATCGTGAAGGTCGGTGTGGGCCCCGGGGCCATGTGCACCACCCGCATGATGACCGCCGTGGGCCGACCCCAGTTCTCCGCCGTGGTCGAATGCGCGGATGCCGCGGCCGACCTCGGGAAACACGTCTGGGCCGACGGCGGCGTGAAGCACCCGCGTGACGTGGCCCTCGCGCTTGCCGCCGGAGCGCGTCAGGTCATGGTCGGGTCCTGGTTCGCCGGCACCCACGAGGGCCCCGGCGATCTCAACATCGATGCGAACGGTCGCGCTTACAAGGAAAGCTTCGGAATGGCTTCCGCACGGGCCGTGCGTCACCGCACCCGCGGGGAGGACGAGTTCGCTCGCGCCCGCAAGGCATTGTTCGAAGAAGGTATCTCCAACTCCAAGATGTACCTGGATCCGCAGCGTCCGGGGGTTGAGGACCTGATTGATCACATCACCTCCGGTGTGCGCAGCTCCATGACGTACGCGGGGGCCACCTCGCTCGCGCAGTTCAGCAACCGCGCAGTGGTGGGAATCCAGTCGCAGTCCGGTTACGACGAGGGTCGCCCGCGCTCGGAATCCTGGAGCTGACGGCCCCTTGCGGCGGCGGTTTTCGCTCCTGGGCTTATTGAGAATGGTTAGTGGTATGCTCTCCGCAGACCACATGCAATTCATTCTCAATAACCGCGAACTGTTGAGAATGGCCCCGAGGAGATGATTCCGTGTCCGCACACGTTCCCGCCCGCACCAGCCGCACCGTCGTGCGTTCCGTCGTTGCCGTATCCGCCTTGAGTGCCCTGGTGCTCACCGGCTGTTCGGCCAACTCGGGGGATGCCCAGCAAGGCGACGCGGCGGCGTCGGACGGGGACGCGATCACGGTGGTGACCTCGACCAACGTGTACTCGGACCTGGTGGAACAGGTCGCCGGCGACCACGTGGACGTCACGCCCGTCATTGACTCCGCCGCCCAGGATCCCCACTCCTACGAGGCGTCCCCGCAGGATCGACTGACCATTGAGAAGGCGGACGTGGTCATCCTCAACGGCGGTGGCTACGACGCGTTCATGGAGGACATGACCACGGATTCGCAAACGGTCGTCAATGCGGTGGACGTGTCCGATCTGGAGGGCAAGGAGCAGGTGGCCGAGGAGCACGATCACGCGCATGATGAAGAGGGCCACGAAGGCCACAGTCACGCTCCCGGCGGATTCAATGAGCACGTCTGGTACGACCTGGACACCATGCAGACGTTGACCGAACGCATTGCCGAACAACTGGGGGAGATCAACACGAACGATTCCCAGGAGTTCACGGACAACGCGGCATCGCTCAACGACCAGCTGTCCGGAATGAAGAGCGAACTCGAATCGTTGAACGCTTCGGGTGGCTACGTGGCCACCGAGCCGATGCCCGGATATCTCTTGCAGGACGCGGGACTGCATGATGACACTCCCGCGGAATTCACGACCGCCATCGACTCGGAATCGGACGTGGCCCCCGCCGTCCTGAAGGAAACCACGGACCTGGTCACGAGCGGTCACATCGACCTGTTGGCGTTCAACCAGCAAACCTCAACGGGCCAGACCGAGAAGCTGCGCGAGGATGCCGAGAACTCGGGGGTGAGCGTGGTGGAATTCTCCGAGACCCTTCCCGAGGGCAAGAATTACCAACAATGGATGCAGGACAATATCGACCAGGTCTCCCAGGCTGTGAAGTAACGGCCCGGATGACCCTTCCCACCAAGGTGGCACACACCATTCACACTCCAGCGGCCCAATCCGCCACACGCACCACCGCGAGCAGCCGGTCCGACACCCAACGGGAACCGGGCCGGGCAGTGGTCGAACTCAAGAACGCGGAACTCGCCTTTGGCGAGCGCGTGCTGTGGCGCGAGCTCAACCTGACCATTCGCGAAGGTGAGTACTTTGCCGTGCTCGGTTCCAACGGGACCGGCAAGACCAGTTTTCTCAAGGTGTTGCTCGGACTGCTCCCGCTGACGCGCGGCACGGTCTCCGTGACGGGCGAACGCCCCGGTGCGGCATCGCGTCATGTGGGTTACGTCCCGCAGCAGGGCGGTTTCGCACCGCGTACACCGTTGCGCGCCCGTGACCTGGTGGCCCAGGGGATCGACGGGCACAAGTGGGGGATCAGACTCCACCGCCGCGCCGTCAACCACCGTGTGGACGAGCTGCTCGAGAAGGTCGGGGCGGGCGAGTACGCCAATGCCCCGGTCGGTCTGCTCTCCGGCGGTGAACAACAGCGGCTGCGCATTGCCCAGGCCCTGGCCACCGACCCTGAACTGCTGTTGTGCGACGAGGCCCTGCTGTCCCTGGACCTCAATCATCAGTACATCGTGAGCGAGCTGGTCAATGCGCAGCGCGTGCATTCCGGTAGCGCCGTGGTGTTCGTGACCCACGACATCAACCCCATCATCGATCACGTGGATCGCATCCTCTACTTGGCCGGGGGCTCCTTCAAGATCGGCACGCCCAATGAGGTCATGCGTTCCGAGGTGCTGTCGGAGCTTTACGGCGCCGACATCGAGGTGTTGCGCAGCAATGGCCGGATCATCGTGACCGGCCGACCCGACAACACCCACCACATCTCGTCCCAGGAAGGTCTCATTCCGTGATCCCCGCAGCCGTCGACTGGGACTCGATCGTCAGTTCCGTGTTCGTCTTCGACAATTACGGCGAACTGCTGGCGCTGTTGAGCAACTCCCTGTGGGCCGGTGCCCTGCTCGGTCTGGTCGGGGGGCTGGTGGGCACGTTCGTGATGATGCGCGACCTGGCCTTCTCCGTCCACGGCATTGCGGAGCTCTCCTTCGCGGGGGCGGCCGCGGCCCTGCTGATCGGCTCGGACATCGTGACCGGTTCCCTGCTGGGCTCGGTGCTGGCCGCGCTGATCATTGGTTTCATGGGTCTGCGCGCCCGGGACAGCAACTCGTTCGTGGGCGTGCTCATGCCGTTCGGGCTGGGCCTGGGCATCCTGTTCCTGTCGCTCTATGAGGGCCGCTCATCCAATAAGTTCTCCCTGCTGACCGGTCAAATCGTGTCCGTCTCCCCGGTTCAGCTGACGTCGATGATTGTGCTGTCGATCGTGGTGGTGGCCGGGTTGCTGATCGTGTGGCGTCCGCTCACGTTCGCCAGCACCGACCCCGTGGTCGCCGAGGCCCGCGGATTGCCCGTGCGCACCCTGTCGATCGTGTTCATGGTGCTGCTGGGGGTCTCCGTGGCCATGTCGGTCCAGATCGTGGGCGCCCTGCTGGTGCTCGCCCTGCTGATCACTCCCGCCGCCGCGGCCATGAACCTTACGGTGGCCCCGGCGCGCACCGTGGTGCTGTCGGTGGTCTTCGCCGAGCTGTCCATGGTCGGCGGTATCTTGCTGGCCCTGGGTGGCAGTATCCCGATCAGCCCCTACGTGACCACCATTTCCTTTGCGATCTGGTTGCTGACCCGCGTGATCCGTGGAATCCGTGAGCGTGGTTCCTCGTACCGCCGCGGCGGATCAGAAAAGCACCCGCACGGCGGCGGGCAGGATCCGCACGCGCACGGGCAGGGGGCCCAGGGGCTCCCCATCCCCGTGAGCGACGTGCGGCGGTAACTTCTCGGTCCGGGTTTTGGGGTCCGACGTCGATCGGGTCACCGTCCCGTGGGCCACTGTGGGACCGGATGATGTCCCGTGGGGCACCACGGTGACGGAGGTGACCGGTTCGAGCGCGATCTCGGCAAGGTTCTCGTGGGTCTTCAGCAGCAGCCGCGGCAACAGGAACAAAAGGCGCAACGGGCGGGCGTCGGACACCGCGAACAACTCGGCCCGGCCGTCCCGGTGATCGGCGCGCGGCACGATCGTGAGGCCGCCGCCGTAGGACGATGTGTTGGCCACCGACAGGAACGTGGCCCTGCGATCCGCCACGCGCCGAGCGCCGTCGGGGCGCGTGTAGTCGATCGTGTAGTCACGTGAGGTGAGCCGCATGATTTCCCAGACGAGGGCCACGGCGTACTTGGCGGGCACCCGAATCTGGGTCCAGCGATTGGCGCGCGCGTTGACGCGGGCGTCCAGACCGAGGCACACGGTGGTGGCGCACACGTGCGAGGAGCCGTCCGCGCAGTCCACGGCCAACAGGTCCATGTGCTGCGAGGGGGTTTCCAGGCCGCGCAGCACGCGGCCGGCCGCGCGTTCGGTATCACGGGTGGGAATCCCGCAGAACCTGGCCAGATCGTTGCCCGAACCCGCCGGGATGAGCCCGAACGCCACGTCCACGCCCTGTTGCCCCACCTCATGCAGGACTTGAAGGACCAGATGGGCCATGCCGTCCCCGCCGACCGCCACCACGGCGGCCACGTGCGCAGCTCGAGATCGCACGGTGTCGGTCAGGGCCTCGGACAGCTCGGTCGCCGACGGCGCGTCCAGGAACACGGCGTTGTAACCCCCGGCGTGAAAAATCCCGCGGGCACGGTCGCAGGCTTGGCGGGCCAGCGGGGAATCCCCGTTGCGCACCAGAAGGATGTCGCGGGGACGTTGAGCCGCCACCGTCAGCGCGACTCGCGCGCGCAGTTGCCGCAGATGCCGGTGATCTCCACCGTGTGATCCACGTTCGTGAACCCGTGCTCGCTGGCGGTGTCATCCGCCCACCGCTCGATCGCGGGGGCCTCGAGCTCCACCGCGGCGCCGCACGAGCGGCACACCAAGTGGTGGTGATGGTGTTCGGCCTCGCAGCGGCGGTAAATGGCCTCGCCCTCCGCATTGCGCAGCACGTCCACCTCTCCGGTGTCCGCCATGGACTGCAGGATCCGATAGGTGGTGGCCAGGGACACGGACTGGCCCTCGTCCTGGAGGCGACGGTGCAGATTTTGAGTGGAAATGAAATCATCGAGGCTTCGCAGGGCCCCGGCAACGGCCCGACGCTGCTTGGTGTTGCGCACCTCGGGTTGCCCGGTGGTTTGTGTGCTCACGCCCGTCCCTTCCATGTGCATGCTTCTTCAACCATGCTAACGGTTCGCATCTGCGGGCTGTTCCCGGGCTAGGCTGACGTCATGTTGCTGACCAAGTTCACACACTCGTGCGTCCGGCTGGAGAAGGACGGCACATCATTGGTGATCGACCCGGGATCCTTCTCCGAGGTCGAAGAAGCCCTGGAAGGCACCAACCTGGTGCTCATCACCCACGTGCACCCGGACCACTACGATGCCAAAAGACTGACCGCCGCGCTCGCGGGAAACTCCGAGCTGACCATTTACGCGCCGCGCTCCGTCATCGACGAACTCACGGAGGCCTCGGGGGAGGCCGCGGATCGTCTGCACACCGTCACCGCGGATGCCACGCTGTCGCTGGGCCCGTTCGAGGTCAGGACCTTCGGCGGCCAGCACGCACTGATCCACCCGCTGATTCCCACGGTGGACAATGTGGGGTTCGTGATCGACGACACCGTGTTCCACCCCGGCGATTCCTTCACCGTTCCGCACGGGCTCACCGTGCCCACCGTGTTGGTTCCCCTGCACGCACCCTGGTCCAAGATGTCCGAGGTCATCGACTTCATCATCGCTACCCGCGCCACCCACGCGTACCAGATCCACGACGCCCTGCTCTCGGACATCGGCTTCGGCGTGGTCGAGAAGCAGGTGGCCAGGTTCGCCACGATGTACGGCACCGAATACCGCCACCTGGACCCCCGCGAGTCCGTGTCGGTCTAGCCTGCTCGACCGACCCAGCCAATCGAGAAGAACGATCGAAAGGACATCACCGTGAGCTCCGTTTTCACCAAGATCATCGAGGGCGAACTGCCCGGCCGCTTCGTGTGGTCGGATGAGCAGTGCGCCGGATTCCTGTCCATTGCACCGCTCTCGCAGGGCCATGTCCTGGTGGTGCCTCGCGAGGAGATCGACGCCTGGTTGGACCTCCCCGACGAACTGGCCAGCCACTTGATGACCGTGTGCAAGACAATCGGCCAAGCCATTGACGAGGTCTTCTCACCCAGGCGCGTGGGGCTCATGATCCAGGGGTTCGAGGTGCCGCACGCCCACCTGCATGTGTGGCCCACCAATACGATCGAGGAATTCGATTTCGCTCAGGTGGACCAGGACCCGGACGCCGAGGTCATGGACGAGACAGCCCGCTCGATCCGCGCCGCACTGGTTGCCGCGGGTCACGAGGCACACGTGCCTCAGCAGTAGCCACACCGGAGGCCGCCGTGCACCACGGCTCGCCGAACCCGCACCGTGCCGGAGGACCCCGGGGCGGGTTCGGTCAGCGCTGCATCACATCGCGCAGCGCTTTGCGGACCCGCTTTTCCGATACCGTCCGCGCCGTACCGAGTTCCTGCGCGAACAATGACACGCGCAGTTCTTCCAGGTCCCACCGCACACGCGTGAGGGCCTCGGGTACGGGCGCGGTCGAGGGAATGGCCGCCCGGGCGCCCCGGTAGTCCTGCTCGATGTCCTGAACCAGCACCATGTTCACGCTGTCGCGCTGGATGTGCCCCGAGAGCTTGTCGAGGCGCGCATTGATCGCCTTCACGTAGCGCGGCAGGTGCTGCAGCGCGTGCCAGCCGGTCTCGGCCACGAACCCCGGATACATCAACCGGTCGATCTGCTCGGACATGTCCTTGAACGCCGGCACCGCGGCCAGTGAGCCCGGCTTCCTGAGCCGCTTGCGCAGGGTGGTGGCCTCCGCGAGTGTCTCGGTGACCAGGGCGGTCACCGCAAACACCGTGTCGATGAGTTCGGCGCGCACGTGCACGGCCAACGCGTCGAATTCCGCCCTGGTGAACGGCGGGTCCTCCGGCACCAGGCGATCAATGGCGGCCACGGTGCAGTCTCGAATGAGCGCGTCCACGGAGCCGTGCGGGTTCTGTGTGAAGATCAACCGCTCCCGCTGGCTCAGATGGTCCACCACGTAGCGGTGCACCGAGGGCAAAGTGCGTTCCAACAACGCAATAACGCCGTGACGCTGAGCCGACCGCTGCTCGTCCTGCCGGGTGAGGACCCGCAGGTCCACGGTGGGCTCCTGCGGCGAGCCCTTTCCGGCCTTGGTCGCGCGGGGATCCTCGCGCCGGACCATGAGCGTGGGGTAACCGGTAATGGTCTGCCCGGCCACCTGCGTCTGCACCGAGCGCGGCGGGTCCTTGTCGGGCCAGGACGTCAGTCCCGTGCGTTCCAGGCTTTGCGCGGAATACGCCGCTCCACCCTTCGCGCCGCGCCCATCGTGTCCCCTCGCCCCCGGACGCGGTGCCCCGCGCGCGCCGGATTGCTGCGCGCCGGACGTACCCGCGGCGGCGTCGGCGTGCGCGAAATCCGCGAGCTGGGAGGCCGCGCTGCCC
This sequence comes from Kocuria sp., assembly GCF_030536815.1. Classification (GTDB taxonomy): domain Bacteria; phylum Actinomycetota; class Actinomycetes; order Actinomycetales; family Micrococcaceae; genus Kocuria; species Kocuria gwangalliensis. The sequence continues at coordinate 31,956 of NZ_JAUNPE010000004.1, read as the reverse complement.
AGCGACTCGGCCAGCGCGCGGCGGATCTGCGGCCGCAGCCGCTCCTTGAGCTCGGTGAGCTCCTCACCGGCGCCGAGTACCGCGTTGTGGGCGTCGCGCACCTCGAAGTTCATGCGCAGGTGAGCCGGGAGAACGCCCGGCTGGAAGTCGGTGGCGTGCACCTGGTGACCGCGCAGTCGGCGCAGCACGGTGGCCAGGGATTCCAGCAGCGAGTCGGATTCTGGGGAGAACTCCGCCGAAAGCACCTCCACCGCGGTGGCCGCCATGTCCGGGGCGGGCACGAAATTGCGCCGCACGGCCTTGGGCAGTGATTTGATGAGCGCGGTGACCAGCTCGGTGCGCAGGCCGGGGATGTGCCATTCGAATGGTTCGGGGGCCAGCCGGTCCAGGAACAGCACGGGAACACGCACGGTCACGCCGTCCGCGGTCTCCGAACCGGGGGCGAACTCGTAGTCGAGATCCAAGGAAAGGATGCCGTCCGCTGAGGCCACGTTCCAGGTGCGCGGATAGGCTTGCGTGTCCAGCTCGGCGACCTCCGGGGAGACCAACGCGTCCGGGTCCAGGTCCAACAGGTGCTCGTTGCGGCCGCGGGCCTTCTTCCACCACGCGTCGAAGTGCCGTTGTGAGACCACGTCCGCGGGAATGCGGGCGTCGTAAAAATCGAAGAGCACCTGGTCATCCACGCGCAGGTCCTTGCGGCGCATGCGATTCTCGAGTTCCTCCACGCGTTCCAGCCGCTGCTGATTGCGCGTGTAGAACCGGTGCCGGGTCTGCCAGTCGCCCTCGACCAGGGCGTGGCGGATGAACAGTTCCCGGGAGAGCTGCGGGTCCACCGTGGAAAACTGCACGGGCCGCTCGGTCACCAGCGGCAGGCCGTAGAGGGTGACCTTCTCGTAGGCCATCACGGCCCCGCGCGAACGAGACCAGTGCGGTTCCGAGTAGTTGCGCTTCACCAGATCCGGGGCCAGCTCCTCGACCCATTCCGGGTTGATGCTCGCGTTGGTGCGCGCCCACAGTCGGGAGGTTTCCACGAGCTCGGCGGAGACCACCCAGTCCGGGGAGGTTTTGAACAGGGCGGAGCCGGGGAAGATCGCGAACTTGGTGCCGCGTGCACCGCGGTAATCGCGGGTGCGTTCATCGCGCACACCGATATGGCTCAGCAGACCGGACAGCAGGCTCTGGTGGATGACATCCTGCTTGCCGGCCACGTCCAGCTCGCGCGACTTCCCGGCATCGATGTCCACTTCGCGTCCGATCTGACGCAGCTGCGCGTAGAGGTCCTGCCATTCCCGGATGCGCAGAAAGTTCAAGAACTCGCGTTTGCATAGTTTGCGGAACTGCGAGGACGAGAGTTCGTGCTGCTGTTGCTGGATGTACTGCCACAGCATGGCGTAGGACAGGAAGTCGGAGGTCTTGTCCTTGAACCGCTTGTGGAACTCGTCCGCGGCCTGCCGGTGCTCTAGGGGCCGTTCGCGCGGATCCTGCACGGTCAGGGCCGCAGCGAGCACCATGACCTCGCGCGTGCAATCGCGGCGCTTGGCCTCCACGATCATGCGACCCAGCCGCGGGTCCACCGGCAGGGCCGCCAGGACACGACCGGTCTGGGTGAGCGGCGAATTCTGCTTGCCGCGGCGGCGTCGTCCACGGGACCGCTCGCGAGCCCCCGACGACGCCGCCCGCTCGCGTTGCTCGCCCCGCCCACCGGAGCGCAGGGCACCCAACTCGCGCAACAGCACCACGCCGTCCGTGACGGCGCGGGAATCCGGCTTCTGCACGAACGGGAAATCGGAGATGTCCGAGGGCTCTCGCACCACGCCCACCGAAATCATTTGAAGTATGACCGCAGCCAGGTTGGTGCGCAGGATCTCAGGGTCCGTGAATTCGGGGCGGGACTCGAAGTCCTCCTCGGAGTACAACCGAAGGCAGATGCCGTCCGACACGCGACCGCACCGCCCGGCGCGCTGACGTGCCGACGCCTGGGAGATCCGTTCGATCGGCAGCCGCTGCACCTTGGTGCGCGAGGAGTACCGCGAAATCCTGGCGGTGCCCGGATCGATCACGTACTTGATTCCGGGGACGGTCAGGGACGTCTCCGCCACGTTGGTCGCAAGCACGATCCGGCGTTTGGATGACGGCGCGAACACCCGGTTCTGCTCGGCCATTGACAGCCGGCCGAACAGCGGAAGCAGCTCGGTTCCGGCCAGCGAGCGGTGCCGGTCGATGACCTTGGCCAGTGCGTCCTGGGCATCACGGATCTCGCGTTCACCCGCGAAGAAGATGAGGATGTCGCCGGAGGGTTCGGCGGCGAGTTCCACCACGGCATCGCACACGGCGTCAATGGGATCGCGGTCCTCGTCCTCGAGACCGTCACCGGTGTCCGCCTCGTCATCGCCGCCGTCTCCGGTGCGGGGCTGGGCGAGTGGACGGTAGCGGACCTCCACCGGATACGTGCGCCCGGAGACCTCGATGATCGGCGCAGGCTCCTGCTCATCCCCGTCGGGGTCCGGCCGGGCGAAGTGTTGCGCGAACCGTTCGGGGTCGATGGTCGCGGACGTGATGATCAATTTGAGGTCCGGGCGGCGCGGGAGCAGCCGCTTCAGGTACCCCAGCAGGAAGTCGATGTTGAGGGAGCGCTCGTGGGCTTCGTCAATGATGATCGCGTTGTAGCGGCGCAGCATCGGATCGTGGCTGATTTCGGCCAGCAGAATGCCGTCCGTCATGAGTTTGACCCGGGAGTCCTTGCCCACCTCGGACGTGAACCGCACCTGGTAGCCGACCGTCTGCCCGACCTGCTCACCCAGCTCATGGGCGATACGTTCGGCCACCGAGCGCGCGGCGATGCGGCGCGGCTGGGTATGGCCGATCAGCCCGTTCTCGCCCAGACCCAGTTCCAGGCACATCTTGGGTATCTGGGTGGTCTTGCCGGAGCCTGTCTCACCGGCGACCACTACCACCTGGTGATCGCGAATGGCAGCGCTGATGTCATCACGGCGCGCGCTGACCGGAAGGTTCTGGGGGTACACGATGCGGGGCGTGGTGCTGGACTCAGTCATGTCAACGCCCCAGTCTACGGGCCCCGGACGGCACACGGCTCATCGCGTCCGGGCCCGTCAGAACACGATCCGGTGTCGAATGTGTGCCACGTCTCATTTTTTGACCGAACGGCAGGTAATATCCAGGCACCATCATTTGTCTTGAAAGGACGCCCACCATCATGAAGCGCACTTTTTCGCTTTCCGCCGCGGTCGCCGCTTCCGCCCTGGTCCTGACCGCTTGCGGTTCGGGCGGCGGGGACAGCCAGTCCGAGGAACCCCAGAAAATCTCCGTGGGGATCGCTCAGTTCGTGGAACACCCCTCACTCGACGCCGCCCGCGAGGGTTTCGTCTCCGCGCTGGAAGAGGGCGGCTACACCGAGGGGGACAACCTGACCCTGGACGTGCAGAACGCCTCCGGCGACCAGGCCACCGCGACCAACATTGCGTCCAACTTCGCTTCGTCCGATAACGACTTGATCCTCGGTATCGCGACACCCACCGCTCAGTCCTTGGCTCAAGCCGTGACCGACAAGCCCGTCCTGTTCACCGCCGTCACCGATCCCGTGGACGCCGGACTCGTGGACTCCATGGACAATCCCGGAGCCAATATCACCGGAACGACCGACATGAACCCGGTTGCGGACCAGATCAAACTCATCAAGCAGTTCGCGCCGGACGCCAAGTCCGTGGGCATCATTTACAGCTCCGGTGAGACCAACTCGCAGATTCAGGTGGAAGAGGCCAAGAAGGCCGCCCAAGCCGAAGGCCTGACGGTGGAGGAGAAGACCGTGACGACCACCGCGGAGGTCGCCCAGGCTGCCGAGTCCTTCGACACCGATTCCATTTATGTGCCCACCGACAACAAGGTGGTGGCCGGTCTCGAAGCAGTGGTCGGCGCCGCTGAGTCCAAGAAGATCCCGTTGATCGTGGGTGAGGGCGATTCCGTGGAGCGCGGTGGCCTGGCCACCCAGGGCATCAGCTACGAGCAGCTCGGAAAGCAGACCGGTGAGATGGCGCTGCGTATCCTCGACGAGGACGCCGATCCCGCCGAGATGGCCGTGGAGTCCCAGAAGGAGACTCAGCTGATCATCAACGCCAAGGCCGCCAAGGCCATGGGGATCGAGATCCCGCAGGACCTGCGGGATTCCGCCGACGGGATAATCGAGTAACCATTCATGATTGCTGGAATCGAGCTCGGCCTGATTTACGCCGTGATGGCCCTGGGCGTCTACCTCACGTTCCGTGTGTTGGACTTCCCGGACCTCACAGTGGATCAGTCCTTCACCACTGGGGCCGCCACCGCGGCCATGATCATCCTGGGTGGTGGCAGCCCCTGGCTGGGCACCATCGCGGGATTCTTCGCCGGCGCGCTCGCGGGCCTCATCACGGGTCTGCTGCACACCAAAGCCCACATCAACGGCTTGCTGGCGGGTATTTTGACCATGACCGGCTTGTACTCCATCAATCTCAGGGTGATGGACAGTAAAGCCAACCTCGCGTTGCTGCGCGAGGACACCGTGTTCACCCCGCTCCGTGAGGCGGGCTTGCAGGGTTCCTTCGTGGGTGTCTTGTTGTTGCTCGCCGGTGTGCTGCTGGTCAAGGTTCTCCTCGACTGGTTCCTCTACACGGATGCCGGCCTGGCCATGCAGGCCACCGGCGACAACCCGGACATGATCCGTTCCTTCGGAGTGAACACGGACAACCAGAAAATTCTGGGTCTGTGTCTGTCCAACGGAATGGTCGGGTTGTCCGGTGCTCTCGTGGCCCAGTACCAGGGTTTCGCGGACATCGGCATGGGTATCGGCCTGATCGTGGTGGGCCTGGCCTCCGTGATCCTGGGTCAGGGCATCTTCGGGACGCGCACGGTCATCATTGCCACCGCGGCCGTGATCTTCGGATCCGTGCTGTATCGACTGGTGATCACCGTGGCCCTGCAACTGGGTCTGAACCCGTCCGACATGAAGCTGATTTCCGCCGTGCTGGTGGTCATTGCACTGGTGCTCCCGCAGCTGACGTTCTTCAAACGGTGGAACACGCGCCGCAAGGACCGCGAAGCACGCAAGGTCCAGGCCGGCGTCGAACCCGGTGTCGGGACACCCGCGAGCGTGGGCGGTCGAACCGGGGAGGGGAGATAAACCATGTTGACCATCAATGATGTGCGCAAAACGTTCTTCGCCGGCACCGTCAACGAACGTGTCGCCCTGGACGGGGTGAGCCTGACCGTGGAACCGGGGGATTTCGTCACCGTGATCGGTTCCAACGGCGCGGGAAAGTCCACCATGCTGAACACCGTGTCCGGGACCATCATTCCGGACTCGGGCAGCATTCAGGTCTCGGGAGAACCGGTCACCAAGCTCAGGGAACACCAGAAGGCCCACTGGATATCCCGCGTGTTCCAAGACCCCATGAAGGGATCCTCGCCCAATCTAACCATTGAGCAGAACATGGCCATTGCGTCTCGTCGCGGCAAGTCCCGGGGGCTGTCCATGGGTGTGACCCGCCCGCGCAAACAGCAGTTCCGGGACGAGTTGGCCAAGTTGGAACTCGGGTTGGAAAACCGGTTGGGTGCCAAGGTGGGGTTGCTGTCCGGCGGCCAACGCCAGGCACTGTCCCTGCTCATGGCCACGTTCTCGTCCCCGGAGATCCTGCTTCTGGACGAGCACACGGCCGCGTTGGACCCGCAGCGTGCCAAGCACGTCACGGAACTGACCGAACGCATGGTCGCGGAACAAAAGCTGACCACGATCATGGTCACCCACAACATGGAACAGGCGCTGCGCCTGGGCAACCGGTTGATCATGATGCACGAAGGCAAGATCCTCTTCGAGCTGAACCAGGAGCAGAAGGCTGGATCCTCCGTGGCGGATTTGCTGTCGGAGTTCCAGAAACTGCAAACGGTCAGCGGGGAACCCACACTCGATGACGCTACGCTGCTAGAAACAGTCCGCGTCACCGAAGAAGGAAAACCGTAGTCACCGTGAACACGAACAGGCGCCAGCGCACCACCTCATTGATTTCGATGGCGGGTCTGCTGGCCCTGTTCGTGTGCATCTTCACCCTCCCTCCGGCCCTGGTGCATCTGGGGCGGGCGGCGTCGGAATCCGCATCCGTCCCATTGACCGGCAGTGCCGTGACCACGATCGTGGTGGGTTTCGGCACACTGCTGATGGGCGGTGTGCTGAGCATCATCGGCATGGTCCGGCGGCGCACCTCGGCCCCGGTGCACAACCCCGAGGACGACTACGTGGCCGAACAGTTCGGCGAGGGGGAGATGTACCACGACTACGACCCCATGGACCTGAACCCGCACCTTCGAACGCGGCAACGCCACGGCGACCGGGACTGACCAAGAAACCCCCGAACCAGCGGTTCGGGGGTTTCTTCCTGTCTTGGGGCGGGGGAGCTGCGCGAGGCGGCAACCGGGGTCGTTAAACGAAAAAGTGCCCGCGATAGGAATCGAACCTACGACCTTCTGCTCCGGAGGCAGACGCTCTATCCCCTGAGCTACGCGGGCGGGGGCTGTCTGATGCGGGTCAAATGTCGAACCGCGAACAACTCGATCGATATTAGCAGGTTCGGCACGGCAGGCGAATCGACTCGAATCGGTGGGTGCCGTTCGTCCCGTTACACTGGTCCGGTGACTCCTGAAGAACTTTCCGCTGCCGTATCCGCATGCCTGCACGATGCCGTAGCCGCCGGTGATCTGACCCTGGTGGACGGTGCAGAGCTTCCCGAAGCGAAGGTTGAACGCCCCAAGAATCGTGAGCACGGGGACTGGGCCACCACGGTGGCCATGCAGGCGTCCAAGAAGTTCGCTCGCAAGCCCCGAGAGATCGCCGAGATCCTGGTGGAGCGCCTGGGCGCCGTTCCGGGTGTGGCCGCGGTGGGCATCGCCGGTCCCGGCTTCCTGAACATCACGCTCGACGCCGCCGCGGCGGGCGAGCTCGCGCAGTCGATTGTCGAGCAGGGCGCGTCCTACGGCACCTCCGACACCCTGGGTGGCACCGCCATCAACCTGGAATTCGTGTCCGCCAATCCCACCGGGCCCATCCACCTGGGTGGCACCCGCTGGGCCGCGGTGGGCGACTCACTGGCCCGAATCCTGCAGTCGCAGGGCGCTGCGGTAACCCGCGAGTACTACTTCAACGACCACGGCGCCCAGATCGACCGTTTCGCCCGCTCCCTATTGGCCCGTGCCCGCAATGAGAACGCCCCCGAAGACGGTTACGGCGGGCAGTACATTGCGGACATCGCTCAGCGAGTGCTCGAGCAGCATCCGGATGCGCTCGAATCCGAGGATCCGCAGGAAGTCTTCCGCGCGGCCGGGGTGGAGCTGATGTTCCAGGAAATCAAGTCCTCGCTGCATGAGTTCGGTGTGGACTTCGATGTTTTCTTCCACGAGAACTCCCTGTTCGAAGGCGGGCAGGTCGAGCAGCTGGTGGAACAGCTGAAGGACTCGGACGCCATGTACTTCCAGGACGGCGCCTGGTGGTTGCGGTCCACCGATTACGGTGACGACAAGGATCGGGTGGTCATTAAGTCCGATGGCAACGCCGCCTACATCGCCGGTGACATCGCCTACTTCAAGGACAAGCGCGGCCGCGGAGCGGACCTGTGCATTTACATGCTGGGTGCCGATCACCACGGCTACGTGGCGCGTCTGAAGGCAGTGGCGGCGGCCCTCGGGGATTCACCGGAGCGCGTTGAGGTGCTGATCGGTCAAATGGTCAACCTGGTCCGCGAGGGCGTTGCGGTGCGCATGTCCAAGCGCGCCGGCACCGTGGTGACCATGGAGGACCTCGTGGAGGTCGTGGGTGTGGACGCCGCACGCTACTCCCTGACCCGCTACTCGGTGGACTCCAACATCGACATTGACCTGGACGTGCTGACCAAGCGCTCCAATGAAAACCCGGTCTTCTACGTGCAGTACGCCCACGCCCGGACATGCGCGGTGCAACGCAACGCCCAGGCCGCCGGGGTCCGTCGTTCGAGCGAGGACGGCACGAGCACGTTCGACGCCGCCCTGCTGGATCACGCACGCGAGGCGGACCTGCTGGCCGCGCTGGGACAGTACCCCTCCGTGGTGGCCCTGGCAGCGCAGCTGCGTGAGCCGCACCGCGTGGCTCGCCACGTGGAACTACTGGCCGGCACCTACCACCGCTGGTACGACGTGTGCCGCGTGGCACCGCAGGGCGACGGCCCGGTCGAACCGGTACACAACTCTCGCTTATGGCTCAATGACGCGGTGCAGCAGGTCCTGGCCAACGGCCTGACCCTGCTGGGTGTCGGCGCGCCGGAACGGATGTGATCTCGTGAGTTCAACAGACACTGCGCACCCCTTGGCCCCGGGTTGGTTGACCCTGCCCGAGGACAATGCTGCCCTGGATCCCAAGGTCTTCACCGGCCAGTACGCCCGGGACGATCAAGGCTGCATCACCGTGGACGGCGTGTCCGTGGCCGAACTTGCCCAGAAGTACGGTTCACCCAGCTACGTGGTCTCCGAGGACACCTTCCGTTCGCGGGCCCGTGGTTTCCGGGAGGCCTTCGAGAACGCGTTCACACCCATGGGTCTTGATGTCGAGGTCTACTACGCCTCCAAGGCACTTTTGAACACCCACGTGGCGCGGTGGGCGCAGGACGAGGGCCTCAACGTGGACACCGCATCCGGTGGGGAACTCGAGGTGGCCCTGCGCGCCGGAGTGGACCCCGCCAAGATCGCATTGCACGGCAACAACAAATCGGCCGCGGAGATCACCCGCGCGCTGGACACCGGCGTGGGGCGCATCGTGGTGGATTCCCTGCCGGAAATCCAACTGGTCGCCGATCTTGCCCAGAAGCTGGCGGTGCGCGCGCCCATCATGTTGCGCGTGACGCCCGGTGTGCATGCCTCCACCCACGAATTCATTGCCACCGCCCACGAAGACCAGAAGTTTGGGCTGTCGCTGAACCCCTCGGTCGAGGGCCAGGATTCGCCCGCGTTGCAGGCCATCGCCCAGTGCGTGGCCCTGCGCGAACACCTGGACCTACGCGGTCTGCATTGCCACATCGGTTCCCAGATCTTCGCGGCCGAGGGTTTCGGCCAAGCCGCCGAACGCGTGCTGGCCTTGCGCCAGACCGTGGCCGAGCGCTGGTCCACGGTGCTGCCCGAGCTGGACCTGGGCGGCGGTCACGGCGTGGCCTACACGAGCGCGGACGAACCGCGCACCGCACGGTCCATTGCCGAGGATCTCGCCGAGCACCTGGCCGGCCTGCTGAAGAACTCCGAGTTGCCCCTCCCGCACCTGTCCTTCGAACCCGGACGTTTCATTGCGGGTCCTTCAGGTTGCACCGTCTACACCGTGGGCACCGTGAAGACCGTAACCGTCAGCCCCGGTGTGCAACGGCGATACGTGTCCGTGGACGGCGGCATGAGCGACAACGCCCGCCCCGTGCTCTACGACGCCGATTACACGGCGGTGCTCGCCAATCGCGTCTCCGATGCGGATCCCGTGCTCAGCCGCGTGGTCGGTAAACACTGCGAATCCGGCGACATCGTGGTGCGTGACGTCTACCTCCCCTCGGACGTCACGGCCGGTGACCTGCTGGTAGTGCCCGTGACCGGCGCGTACTGCTGGGCGCTGTCCAGCAACTACAACTGGCTCACCCGACCCGGAATGATCAGTGTGGACGCCCAGGGACAGGTCAAGGAGCTGATCCGAGCCGAAACCGTCAACGACTTGCTGGCCCGGGACACCGGTGCGAGCGCCGAATAAGCCCCCCAAGGAATAACAGGAGCCATGACTACTTCAGCGACAACTCACCAAGCGAGCCCCCACTTGAAGGTTGCCCTGCTGGGAGCCGGAACCGTGGGTTCCCAGGTGGCCCGCGTTCTTCTCGCCGAAAAGGACGAGCTGGCCATGCGCACGGGTGTGATTCTCGACCTCGTGGGCGTGGCCGTACGCGACGTGAGCGCCAAGCGCGACGTCGAGATCCCGAGCGAGCTGCTCACCACGGATGCGGACTCCGTGATCGACGCGGCGGACATCGTGGTGGAGTTGACCGGCGGCATCGAGCCCGCGCGCACCCGGATTCTGCGCGCGCTCAACGCCGGCACCACCGTGGTGACCGGCAACAAGGCGCTGATAGCGGCCCACGGCCGTGAGCTCCACGACGCCGCGGCGGCGTCGGGCTCGCAGCTGTCCTACGAGGCCGCCGTGGCCGGGGCCATCCCTATCGTTCGCCCCATGCGTGATTCGCTCGCCGGGGACCACGTCACCCGTTTCCTGGGCATCATGAACGGCACCACCAACTTCATCCTGGACCAGATGGACACCACGGGTGCCGCGTTCGACGACGCCCTGGCCGAGGCCCAGGAGTTGGGTTACGCCGAGGCCGACCCCACCGCCGATGTGGAGGGTCACGACGCCGCCGCCAAGGCCGCCGTGCTCGCCTCCCTCGCCTTCCATTCGACCTTCACCCTGGATGATGTCCATTGCCAGGGCATCACCTCGGTGACCGCGGAGGACGTCGCCACCGCCGCCGAGGCCGGCTACGTGATCAAGCTGCTGTCCGTGGGCGAACGCACCGAGGAGGGCGTGAACCTGCGGGTGAACCCCGTGATGATTCCCCGCAGCCATGTGCTCGGGGGAGTGCGCGGTGCGTACAACGCTGTGTTTGTCGAAGCCGAGAATGCCGGCTCGCTCATGTTCTACGGGCAGGGCGCAGGAGGCGAGCCCACGGCGTCGGCGGTTCTGGGCGACCTCGTCTCGGCCGCACGCGCGATCGCCCGCGGGGCCGAGGGTATCCCGCTGAGCGACCACGCCAAGCTGCCCGCCGTGTCCATGGACAACGTGAGCACCCGCATGGCCATCACCGTGACCGTCAAGGACCGCCTGGGTGTGCTGGCACAGATCGCCCAGGTCTTCGCGGACCACGGGGTGTCGATCTCCACCATGCATCAGACCGAAGACCCCAACGACCAGGCCATTTCGGTGCTGCACCTGGTCACCCACACCGGGCGCCACCGTGATCTCATGGACACCGTGGCCGCATTGCGCGAATTGCCCGTGGTGGCCGGGGTGCTGTCGGTGATCCCCGTGGAGACCGGCGAATAAGCCCACCGCCCCGCGGGGCGGTCAAGAACACCCATGGGTGGGTAAACCACACCCACCGTCACACAGCGTCGAGGAGAACCGGTATGGCACACGTCTGGCAGGGCGTCATCAACGAGTACAAGGACCGCTTGCCGGTCACCGAGACCACCGAGGTCATCACCATGGGTGAGGGTGGCACTCCGCTGATTCAGGCTCGTGCCCTGTCCGAACTGACCGGCAGCTCGGTGTGGCTCAAGTTCGAGGGCATGAACCCCACCGGTTCCTTCAAGGACCGCGGCATGACCATGGCCATCACCAAGGCCAAGGAAGAGGGCGCGGAGGCTGTGGTGTGCGCCTCGACCGGTAACACGTCCGCCGCCGCCGCTGCCTACGCCAAGCAAGCGGGCATGCGCTGCGCCGTGCTCGTTCCCGAGGGCAAGATCTCCCTGGGCAAGATGTCCCAGGCCGTGGCGCACGGAGCCGACATCATCCAGATCGACGGCAACTTCGACAACTGCCTGGAAGTGGCTCGCAAACTCTCCGAGTCCTACCCCGTGTTCCTGGTGAACTCGGTCAATCCCTATCGCATCGAGGGCCAGAAAACGGCGGCGTTCGAGGTGGTGGACACCCTGGGGGACGCCCCGGACATCCACGTTCTGCCGGTGGGTAACGCGGGCAACATCACGGCGTACTGGAAGGGGTACAAGGAGTACGCCGCCGAGACCCCGGCGACCACCGGCCAGACGTTGGCGCCCGTGTCCACGCACACGCCCACCATGTGGGGTTTCCAGGCCGCCGGTGCCGCGCCGCTCGTGCTGGGCCACCCGGTCACCGAGCCCGAGACGATTGCCACCGCCATCCGGATCGGCAACCCCGCCTCCTGGGACACCGCCATTGCCGCGCGTGATGAATCCGGTGGCCTGATCGACTCCGTGACCGACGAGCAAATCATCGAAGCCCACCGGTGGCTGTCCTCACGCGAGGGCGTGTTCGTGGAGCCCGGCTCTGCCTCGGGGGTCGCCGGTGTGCTCAAGAAGCAGCGCGCGGGCGAAGTGCCCAGCGGCAAGACCATTGTGATCACCGTGACCGGCCACGGACTGAAAGACCCGCAATGGGCCATCAAGGGTGCCGAGGCCGAGGATGCCGGCGCCGTGGAACCCAAGCGCGTGCCCTTCGACGTGGTCCCCGTGGCCGCAGCGCTGGGGTTGGAGTGACCGACGTCGTGAACGAACAGGCCGTAGCCGCGCCGGGCACGAGTGTTTCGGTGCGGGTCCCCGGATCCACGGGCAACGTGGGGCCCGGTTTCGACACCCTCGGGTTGGCTCTGGGCTACTACGACGAGCTCACGGTCACCCGCATCGATTCCGGTCTCGAATTCGAGCTCTCGGGCGAGGGATCGGAACACGTTCCCCACACCGCAGATCATCTGGTGGTCCGCGCGATGCAAGCGGTTTTCGACGCCGCCGGCGCCGGCTCCCTGCCGGGCCTGCGGTTGGAGGCCCACAACCGGATCCCGCACGGGCGCGGCATGGGCTCATCGGCGTCCGCCGTGGTGGCCGGCGTACTGGCCGCCAACGCATTGCTCGCCAAGGACCTGCGGTTGGATCCGAACGCCGTACTGCAGGTGTGCTCGCACTTGGAAGGGCACCCGGACAACGTGGCACCCACTCTGTACGGGGGTCTCACCGTCTCTTTCGAACAGGACGGAACATACGTCAGTGTCCCCGTGCGCGTGCACCGCGACATCATCCCGGTCGTCGCCATCCCGGACTTCGAGGTGGCCACCTCTCTTGCCCGCGGCCTACTGCCCGATACGGTGGCCCACCGCACCGCCGCGGTGACCGCCGGGCGCGCGGCGTTGCTGGTCGAGGCCATGAGCAACCGCCCCGAGTACCTGCTCCCGGCCACGTTCGATTTGCTGCACCAGCCATTCCGGGCCCAGGCCATGGGACCGAGTTTCGAACTCATGACACAGTTGCGCGACCTCGGATTCGCCGCGGTGATCTCCGGCGCCGGGCCCACGGTCCTCACCCTGGCCAACGGCGCCGACGCCGCCGAGCGGGCGGTTGCCGCGATCGAGCGCATCATCGCGGATCCGGACTCCGCGGCGCACACCCACAACAGCGAGGACGTGTCGTGGCGTGTTATGGCGCTACGCGTACCGGCCGAGGGTGCTAAAGTGGGCGTATCCACGCAATAGGCCCTGGGTTCGCCCACGCGGTTCAAGCGGAGTCCCGCATTCGAATCGACAATCGTGACCGAGCGTCACAGTTGTTTCAATGCGTCACCTCAGTGCGATCCCTTTTCATGATGACCAGGTCACCCCTGTGATGTGACCGCGGCCGGTGGATCACAGGGATCAGAGGACCTCATTGCTGATTTTCTGGCGCGCACTCTGCGCGCATTCAACGTGGCCCGCAGTTGGTGGCCCACAAAATAACGTCGGGTCAGTGCGCGATGTCATCGCCACGGCCCCCATCGAGTCAGAAGGAACCTTCGTGACAGAAACCACCGCCCCCGAACAGGGAACGGAAAATTCCAAGCCCCAGAACACTGGTTTGTCCGGGCTGAAACTTGCTCAGCTGCAGGCGCTCGCCTCGCAGCTCGGCATCACCGGCGCGCGTCGCATGCGCAAATCACTGCTCGTTGAGGCCATTGAGGCCCACCAGCGCGGCGGTGCCGTTGCCGAACGCGACAAGGCCGTGGAGGAGAAGATCTCGGAAACCGCACGCAAGGCGTCCACGCGCCGCGCGTCGTCGTCGGATTCCGCGCCGTCCAAGGACGCATCCCAGGACAGCGCAGCCTCGGACCAGGGCGAGAAGCCCGCCGACGCCGCCTCGGGTTCCGCGAACCAGGGCGAGGACCAGAAGAATGAGTCCCAGGGGGAGAGCCGTCCCAGCCAGCACGAACGCCAGTCCGGCTCCCGCCGTTCTCGCCGTGCCTCCGCCTCCGGACGCGGGGACCGGTCCCGCAACCAGGATGCGGAACAGCAGGACAAGCAGGATCAGCAGTCCAAGGACTCCGGCCAGGAGAACCAGGGCGAGCAAACCGATAACGCTCAGAACGAGCAGGGCGAGGATTCCAAGGAGTCCGCCAACCGCGGCAACCGCAACCAGCGTTCGCGTGCCAACCGCAACGATCGTGCTGAGCGCAAGGACGGCAACGCTTCACGCAACGAGAAGTCCGGGTCCACCGACCAGGACAACGGCTCCCGCGAGGACAAGCAGGATTCCCCCCGCAAGGAGTCCTCGCAGGACGGTCAGAACCGTCAGGACGGCAACGACCGTAACGAGCGCGGCAACCGCAATCGCAATGAGCGCACCAACGACGGCAACGATCGTGACGGCAACTCGCGCCGAAACCGCCGCAACCGCAATCGCAACGACCGCAATGACCGCCGCAACCGGCGCAATCGCAACAACGGCCCCGAGGTGGATGACACCGAGCCCACGGAGGACGATGTCCTGCTGCCCGTGGCCGGTATCCTGGACGTGCTGGACAACTACGCCTTTGTCCGCACCTCCGGCTACCTGCCCGGCCCGTCGGACGTGTACGTGAGCTTGTCCCAGGTCAAGAAGAACAACCTGCGCAAGGGCGACGCCATTGTGGGTGCCATCCGCGCACCCCGCGACGGCGAACAGCACAACAGCTCGCGTCAGAAGTTCTCGGCGCTCGTGCAGTTGACCTCGGTCAACGGACGTAAGCCGGAAGAGAACAAGGACCGCGTGGAGTTCTCCAAGCTGGTTCCGCTGTACCCGCAGGAGCGCCTGCGACTGGAGACCGAGGCCAAGAAGATCGGCCCCCGAGTGGTCGACCTCGTGGCTCCGATCGGTAAGGGCCAGCGAGGCCTGATCGTGTCCCCGCCCAAGGCCGGTAAGACCCTCATGTTGCAGGCGATTGCCAACGCGATCACCACCAACAACCCGGAGGTCCACCTCATGATGGTGCTCGTGGACGAGCGCCCCGAAGAGGTCACGGACATGCAGCGCACGGTCAAGGGTGAGGTCATTGCCTCGACCTTCGACCGTCCCGCGGACGATCACACGACCGTGGCCGAACTGGCCATCGAGCGTGCCAAGCGTCTGGTGGAAATGGGTATGGACGTGGTTGTCCTGCTGGATTCCATGACCCGCCTGGGCCGTGCCTACAACCTGTCCGCACCCGCGTCCGGACGCATCCTGTCCGGTGGTGTGGACTCGGCCGCGCTGTACCCGCCCAAGAAGTTCTTCGGTGCCGCACGCAATATTGAGAACGGTGGCTCACTCACCATCCTGGCCACCGCTCTCGTGGAGACCGGCTCCAAGATGGACGAGGTCATCTTCGAAGAGTTCAAGGGCACCGGCAACATGGAACTGCGCCTGTCCCGCCAGCTCGCGGACCGCCGGATCTTCCCGGCCGTGGACGTCAACTCTTCCGGCACCCGCCGCGAGGAGAACTTGCTGTCCACGGACGAGATCAAGATCATGTGGAAGCTGCGCCGTGTGCTGTCCGGTCTGGAACAGCAGCAGGCCCTGGAACTGCTCACCAACAAGTTGCGTGACACGCAGTCCAACACGGAGTTCCTGCTGCAGGTCCAGAAGACCACGCTGGCCAACGGAAAGGACTAGCGAGAAGCCCTCGCTGTCCCGTTCCACCCGTCGATAGGAGACCCTTCAATGTCCGATCCCGTTCAACCGCTGCTGGATGAGCACGCTCAGCTGCAGCGCGAACTGGCGGATCCCGCCGTGCACGCAGACGCGGGTAAGGCCCGCAAGCTGGGCCGGCGGTACTCCGAACTCAACGGCATTGTGGAAGCCCATCGACGGGTGGAACAACTTTCCGAGGATCTGGAGGCGACCCGCGAGCTCGGCAGCATGGATCCCGAACTCGCGGCGGAAATCGAACCGCTCGAGGCCGCATTGGAATCCGCGCAGGAAGCGCTGCGCCGCAAACTGATCCCCAGGGACCCGGATGACGGGCGCAACGTGATCCTGGAGATCAAGGCCGGCGAAGGCGGGGACGAGTCCGCATTGTTCGCCGGGGATCTGCTGCGCATGTACATGCGTTACGCGGAGTCACTCAAGTTCAAGACCGAGGTGCTCTCCTCCACGCCCACCGAGTTGGGCGGTTACAAGGATGTCCAGCTCGCGGTGAAATCCAGCTCCAACGATCCCGCACACGGGGCCTGGGCGCGGCTGAAATATGAAGGCGGCGTGCATCGCGTGCAGCGCGTGCCCGCCACGGAATCCCAGGGCCGCGTGCACACCTCCGCCGCCGGCGTGTTGGTGTTCCCGGAGGTCGACGAGCCGGACGAGATCGAGATCAGCCAGAACGACCTGAAGATCGATGTCTACCGGTCCTCCGGTCCCGGTGGCCAGTCCGTGAACACCACGGACTCCGCTGTGCGCATCACTCACCTTCCCACGGGCATCGTGGTGGCCATGCAGAACGAGAAGTCTCAACTGCAGAACCGCGAAGCGGCAATGCGCGTGCTGCGGGCACGTATCCTCGCGCATCAGCAAGAGCAGATCGATGCCGATAATGCCGCCGTGCGGAAGTCCCAGGTGCGCACCGTGGACCGTTCCGAACGCATCCGCACCTACAACTACCCCGAGAACCGGATTGCGGATCACCGCACGGGGTACAAGTCCTACAACCTGGACCAGGTTCTGGACGGCGCCCTCGAACCGGTCGTGAACTCCGCGATCGAGCTCGACGAGAAGACCCGGCTGGAACAGCTCGGTCAAGACCCGGCCGGAAAGCGAGACTGACCTCCGGTGGGAGCTACCCTGGCCCAGGCACTGCGCTGGGCGCGCGGTGAGCTTGCGGAGGCGGGCGTTGCCTCGCCCGACACGGACGCCGTGCTACTGGCAGCACACCTCATGGGGCTGAGCAGGGGAGAGGTCGAGGCCAAAGCCATTCTGGGGGCCGCCGAACCCGCCGGTTACCGTGACCTGGTGGCCCAGCGGGCCACGCGCATTCCCCTGCAGCATTTGACGGGCAAGGCCCCGTTCCGGCAGCTCGAACTGGCGGTGGGGCCGGGAGTTTTCGTTCCCCGCCCGGAAACCGAATTACTGGTCCAGCTGAGTCTGGACGAGGCCCGGTTGTGGCGCGAGGCCGGTGTGCCCCACCCGCGCATCGTGGATCTGGGAACGGGCACCGGCGCCATCGCGCTGGCCATAGCCACCGAGGATCCCACCACGCGCGTGTCCGCGGTCGAGAAGGAGGACCAAGCATTCGCCTGGGCGCAGCAGAACCTCCGCGGTTCCAAGGTCACCCTCACGCAAGCCGACTTCCGTGACTACTCTCCTGAGAATGCCGGGACGTTCTGCGTGGTGGTGACCAACCCGCCCTACGTCCCTCCCGAGGAGATCCCCGCCGCACCGGAAGTCCGGGACTTCGATCCCCCCACCGCTCTGTACGGGGGAGCGGGCCACGGGATGGCATTGCCGTGCGCGGCCATGGACACAGCCGTTCGGCTGCTCCGGCCCGGAGGCGCAGTGTTCATGGAACACGCGGAGTCCCAGGTGCAGGCCATGGAGCGTGAACTTGCGGCCCGCGGTTTCATGGAGATCCATTTGCATCGTGATCTCGCGGGCAAGCCCCGCGCCACGGGAGCGCGCCGCCCCGCGGTGGCCGCCGATGACCCCACAGATCCGCACCGGACATTGAGCTAAGGAGCTGCTCGTGAGTGCAACGTACAAGTGCGCAGACCAGGACGGCATGAGCGCCGCGATCGATCACGCGGCGCGTGTCTTGGCGGACGGTGAATGCATCGTCATGCCCACGGACACCGTGTACGGCATTGGGTGTGACGCGTTTTCCCCCATCGGTGTCCAAACCCTCCTGGGCGCCAAGGGCCGCACCCGCCAGATGCCACCACCCGTACTGATAGCGAACCCCGGTGTCATGGCCGGTCTCGCCGACCAGATTTCCGGCGCCGCCCGGACCCTCGCCGAAACCTTCTGGCCCGGCGCGCTCACCCTCGTGTGCTGGGCCCAGCCGACCCTGGGGTGGGATCTGGGCGAAACGCACGGCACGGTGGCGCTGCGGGTGCCCGACGACCGCGTGGCTCGCCAGTTGCTCGAACGCGTGGGGCCCATGGCGGTGTCTTCGGCGAACCTCACCGGGATGTCGGCGGCACTCACGGCCCAGGATGCCCAAGAGATGCTCCGGGACCGTGTGGCGCTCTACCTCGACGACGGCGCCCGGCCCACGGCCGAGCACGAGGCGGACAATCCCAGCGGGCTCCCCTCGACCATTGTCGACTGCACCGGTGAGGTGCCCGTTGTGCTGCGCCTGGGCGCCATCGGACTCGCCGAACTGCGAGCCGTCGTACCCGGCGTGGACGCCGGGGACTTCGCACCGACCAACCGGACCGGCGACCACAATGCACACGAGGACGAGCAGAGCACGGGAGCGACACGTCCCGCGGGGGCGACCGACGCGGGCTCGTCACCCGCGGAGCCGGAGGAGGCCCCGGCGGAACGCACCGTCGACCGCTCGCGGCGACACAACGACGTCGGCGGCCGGTCGACACGCCGCTCAACGGCCGAGCCGCTGGTCGAGCCGGGGGCTTCCGAGGCCGAGGTGGCCAGGGCACTCGTGCAGCATGCGGCTGCGGGGCCCGGCGCGCGCGTGGACCAGAATCGGCACCGCCCGAACGCATCCCAGCCGGGCTGGGGTGGCACCGCGGCATTGAGCGTGGACGAAGCCAGCCAGCTCGTCAACGGCGGCTGATGTCGGGCAGCCAAACGGGGTGAGACGGGGCGGG
>NZ_JAUNPE010000004.1:0-12996 GCF_030536815.1 Kocuria sp. | reverse complement strand
GGCGCTATTTACCCAGGGACAAATGCGCTTGACGCAGAACTTCTTGCACGTTGGGCTCGGGTATCACACCGTTCTCGTGCGCCCAACCCGGTACCTGACGTTGACCGAACCACGTGACCTCGAGGCGTCGGATGGCCCCGTTGAAGCGATTATTGGCCAACCCCGACACCCAGTTACCGGCGTCGATCACGGCGCGGCACAGTAACGGCGGCAATTGCAGCGGATGGCGCCTCCCTGCATCGCGCAGGACGGAACCGTTCGTGGCACCCTCCCAGGGCTGGAGGATCACGGCGGGCAGGGGCTCGGGATACTCACCCACGGCCACCGCGAACTGCGCGAGTGCCTTGACGGAGGTGACCGGCGTGGGTGCCGTGCCGTCCCCGGCAACCGAGGAGAAGACCGAGGACGCGAACTTGGCGAGCAAACGCGTGGTGCGTCGCCCACTGCCCATGACCGAGGTGGCGCGCAGCACCGTGAGCTGCGGGGCGTTGGATTCCGATTCCCACTGCGACCGCAACCGGTACAGCGCGGACTCGCCCAGAGCCTTGGACAATGAGTAGGCGGAGAAGGGTGCGGTGCGGATGGATTCGTCCAGCACGGGGGCGTTCGCCTGCACCGATGCCGAGCTGATGTGAATGACCCGGCGGACACCCGTGCGGTGCGCGGCCAGGGCCACCAGGACGGGTAGCAGCGCATTCGCACCGGTCAAGGACTGCTGATGGGTTTGATCGGGGGCCGCCAACCCCGCGGCATTGACCACGATGTCCGCGCCGGCAAACGAATCCGCCAGGTAATCGATCACCGACTCCAACCGATGAGCGTGCTCGATCACGTGGTGCACGGTGGTGGCCGGGGAGGCCAACCGGGGCGTGGACACGGGGGTCACGGCAATGTTCTTGGTCTGCAGGGCAGTGGTGATGGCCGACCCCACAAAGCCTGTGGCTCCGAGTACTCGCCAGCTACTAGCTGTCACGGTGAATCTCCTCCCGACATTGGTTTCCTCATCGTACGACAGCAATCCCGCGCTCACCGTGTCCGGGGGATTGTCAGCTGTGCGTTGATAGAATCCGTGAGTCCAGCGGGGCCCGAGTTTGTAGGTCCCACACAGAACTTTCCGCGGGAGCAACCATGACTCGAGCCAGTTCCGACCCGGCGCGGAGCCGGCGCGTCAGCGTTGCATGCGTAACGCAGGACCGCCCCCGCGACGTTGCGGAGTTGATTGCGGGGCTCAGGCGCCAGTCGGATCCGATCCACAGCCTGTGCCTGGTGGACGCGGGCAGGACTGCCCTGGACCGCACTCATCTCCTCGATCTGATCGACGGGACATTCGAACTCCGATACATGCGCTCGGAGGCCAATCTGGGCGGCGCGGGTGGTTTCTCCCTGGCCATCCTCACAGCCCTGTCCGCCGGCGCGGACCAGGTGTGGCTCATGGATGACGACGCCCATCCGGAGGATGAGCACTGCCTTCGGACCCTGCGCCGCGCCGCCGCGGAACGCGACCTGGCGGTGGTCTCACCCCTGATTGTGGCACCGCAGGACCACGGCTCGTTGTCCTTTCCGTTCCGCCTCGAAGGAGTCATCACGCATTCTCGAGATGACGTTGAACCTTTAGGGTTCATTCCCTCGTACGCGGCCTTTTTCAACGGTGCGCTCATGGCCGAATCGGTGTTCTTCACCGTGGGGCTGCCGGATCTCAAACTCTTCCTGCGCGGTGACGAAGTGGACTTTCTGGTGCGGCTGCGCAAGTCCGAGTTGCCCTTCGGCACCGTGACCACCACCGCCGTGGCCCACCCCCCGGGGTGGAACGAGGAGCACGTGGTGATTCCCGGCAAACTCCAGGTGTTGATTCCCCCGGGGCAGTTCAAGCAGCAGCACTTCTTCCGTAACCGCGGCTACGTCTCGTGGCACTACAAACGCGTGGTGCAACTGGCTGCTGACGCGATCGGCTATCCGGCGTACTACCTGCAGCGCGGAGACCTCAAGGGGCTGCGCACATGGGCCACCCGATACGTCAATGGAATGCGGGGACGTGGTTTCGGTGGCCCTCGCTGAGCCCATGGGTGCCGCAGAACTCCCCGCCGACTTCTCGCTGTTGATGCCCGTGTACCGGGGGGACTCCGCGTCCCGGGTGCGCCGGGCCGTCGAGTCGAACACGGCGGAGCAAACACGGCCTCCCGCCCAGGTCGTGATTGTCCGCGATGGGCCGGTGCCCCAGGAAATCACCGATGAACTCGACCGGATCAGCGCGGCGTCGTCCGTGCCCGTGGTGCGCGTGGATCTGGAACGTAACGCGGGCCTGACCGATGCCCTGAACACGGGCCTGCTGTGGTGTGATCACGACATCGTGGCCCGCGCGGACGCGGATGACATTTCCTATCCGGACCGGTTCGAACGGCAACTGCCACTCATCGAGGACGGCGCGGATCTGGTGGGCGCCTCCATGCATGAAATCGGCGACGACGAATCGGATCCGGTGGCGCTGCGCCGGGCACCCGTGGGGTATGCGGAGATCGCGCGGGTGGGTAAACGTCGGAACCCGATCTCCCACCCGTCCGTGGTTTTCCGCCGCAGCGCCGTGGAGGCGGTGGGTGGGTACCAGCACGTACCCATGGCCGAGGACTACTGGCTGTGGGCCCGCATGCTCCGCGCCGGGGCGGACGTGCGCAACATTGCCGAACCGCTGGTCGGCTACCGGGTCTCCGCCGGTTCGTACGAGAGGCGCGGGGGACCCCGCGTGTTTCGGGCGGAATTGGCGTTGCAATGGAAATTGCGCCGTTTAGGGTACATCGGGTTCATACAATGGGCCACGAACGTGATCGTGCGGGGCGGCTACAGATTTGTACCGCTCAGGGTGCGGGAAACGGCCTACCGGTTCATGGTGGGCCACCGCAGTAACTGATTCGCGTGCTCGAAAGGACATCAACACGCATGGGGAACCCCCAGACGAACACCCCCTCGGCGGAGAAGCCGGTCGCGTGGTTATGGATCCAGATGATTCTGGATTCCGCCGCGTGGATCGTCGCCATGTGCGTGGCGGTGCTGCTGCGTTACGAAATGAACGTGCAGTTCGTGTCCACGGGCGGGCTGATCATCACGTGCGCCGTGGCGGTCGCGTGTCAGATGGTGGTGGGTTTCTCGTTCGCCCTTTACAAGGGGCGGTATTCGTTCGGCAGTTTCGAAGAAGCCAAGCTCCTGGTCGTGGTGACGGTGATCGTCATCGCCATTGTGGAGGTCGTGCTCCTGGTCTTCGGTGTGGCCATGGGAATTCCGCGTTCCATCGGGTTCATTGCGTTCCCGTTCGCGTGCTTGTTCATGGCCGCGTTCCGCTACCTCAAGCGCATGTACCAGGAGTCCACGGCCAAACCCGGGGCCGGAGCGCAACACGTGGTGGTGTTCGGGGCGGGATATCTGGGCACCTTCCTGGTGCACCGCATGATGCAGGACCCCTCCTCGGAGTACCTGCCGGTCGCTCTCATCGACGACGATCCGGCCAAGAAACACCTGCGCATCTCATCCGTCCCGGTGATGGGAACCCTGCACGACGTCGCTCAGGTCCTGGAGACCACACGCTCGGCCGTTCTGATTGTGGCCATTTCCGACGTCGAACCGCGCCTGATGCGCCGCGTCTCCGACGCCGTGGCGGGCACCAATACGCGCGTGATGACGGTTCCGCCGATCACCGACATGTTGACCGCCAACCAGCAGAGCGTGGATCTGCGCGATATTGCCATGGAAGATCTCATCGGGCGGCGTCCCGTGGACATCCATGTGGATGCGATCGCCGGTTACATCACCGGAAAGAGAGTGCTTGTCACGGGCGCGGGGGGATCGATCGGCTCCGAGCTGTGCCGTCAGCTCGTCGGGTTCGAACCCGACGAGCTGATCATGCTGGATCGTGACGAAACCGGCCTGCAATCCACCCAGATCTCGATCACCGGCCGCGGACTCCTGGACGGCAACGACACCGTGCTCGCGGATATCCGGGACACCGAATCGTTGGAGCACATTTTCGAACAGAGACAACCGGAAGTTGTCTTCCATGCGGCCGCGCTCAAGCACGTCTCGCTGCTCGAGCAGTTCCCGGATGAGGCGTGGAAGACCAACGTGATGGGCACCCTCAATGTGCTCAATGCCGCGGCCAACGTGGGCGTGGAGGTGTTCGTCAACGTCTCCACCGACAAGGCCGCCAACCCCACCACCGCCCTGGGGCATTCCAAACGTGTGGCGGAGAAACTCACGGCGTGGATGGCCGGTGAGACCGACAACCGGTACGCGTCCGTCCGTTTCGGCAATGTGTTCGGCTCACGAGGTTCCATGCTCCCGCTGTTCGCCGAACAAATTCGGCAGGGCGGGCCCATCACGGTGACCCACACGGAGGCCACCCGGTACTTCATGACCATTCCCGAGGCCTGCCAACTGGTGATTCAGGCCGGTGCCATCGCCAGCGGGGGAGAGGTCCTCATTCTTGACATGGGCGAACCGGTGCGGATCCTGGACATCGCCGAACGATTGCGCGCCATGTCGGGCCGTGAGGACGTGGAGATCGTGATCACCGGTCTGCGTCACGGTGAAAAGCTGCACGAGGATCTGATCGGTGCGGGCGAGAGCGACGAACGGCCACTGCACCCCAAGATCTCCCACGCCAAGGCGGAGCGATTGGATCCGGCGCACCTGGACCGGCACGTGTGGAAGGTGCGCGGGGGTATGTTGTTCACCGGCTCGATTCCCGTGGTGACCGCCAGCACCCAACCCCGCATCACCGATTTCCATGTTCCCCGGGCCAGGGAACACCGCGAGTCATTCCCCCCTGCAGACCGCCACGGGGGAGAGCAATCATGACGGGGCCCATCATCACCACCACGGCAACAGTGTTGTCCCGCGACGCCGGCCCGGGCGCCATTCCGCAGGCCGAGACGCTCCGAGAGCTAACGACCCTGGCCCTCTGGCTGGGCGGGGGAGCTCTCCTTCTTTCCGTCCTCCTGCCGTTCGTCATTAAACCGCTACTGCAGCGGTGGGGCGTCATCGACATCCCTTCCGACAGGTCCTCCCACGACCGCCCGGTCATCCGCGGCATGGGACTGGCCGTGGCGATCGCCATTGCGGTGATGTATTCCATCGCCATGCTCGCGGGCGTGGTCGAGGTGGACCGCTCCGTCTCGCTGATCGTGCTGGCCATGACCGTGGCCGGTGCCGCGCTGGGCTGGTTCGAGGATTACCGTGGTGCGTCCGTGGGAGCTCGGCTCGGAGGGCAGGTGCTCATCGGTGCACTGGGCACCGGCGCCCTGATCCTCACGCTGGGGATCGCCGTGTGGTGGTGGCCGGTGGGAGTGATTGCCACGGTCGCCTACATCAACATCGCCAACTTCATGGACGGCATCAACGGGATCTCCGGAATGCACGGAACCGTGGTGGGACTGCTCTACGCCTGGGCCGGTGCCGCCAACAACATGACCTGGATGATGTGCGCCGGCCTGGTCGTGGCCGGTGCCTTCGCGGGATTCCTGCCCTGGAACCTGAGCCGGGGCACGGTCTTCCTGGGCGACGTCGGCTCGTACGTCCTGGGCGGAAGCCTGGTGGCCATCGCCATCGGGGCGTTCCTGTCCGGGGTCTACGTGGAGTATCTACTGCCGCCCCTGCTGATTTACGTGGCCGACACCACCGTGACGCTCGTCAAGCGCGTTCAGCGCGGTGAAATCTGGTACAAACCCCACCGGGAGCACGTCTACCAGCGACTCACGGACGTGGGGTTGTCACATGTCCAGTCCTCGCTGGTCGTCACTCTCGCCACCGTCCTGGTCAGCCTCATCTCGCTGTGGGGACTACGCGCCGACGGCGCAGGTTCGGTTCTCGCCGGATTGGCCGCCGTCGCCGTGGTGGTGCTGTACCTGTGCCTGCCTCGCTTCCTCCGCCCGCTCGCGCGTCGACGCCGGAGCGAGGCGTCATGACCCCGGCGCAGCCCGCGGACCATGCGAGGCACCCGGTCCAGAACCGGGCCGCCGGGGATACCCGTGATGTTTACGGCCGCCCGGTACTCGTTCTCGGCGTCACATCCATTTTGCTGGCTGTGATTCTCATCACGTGCGCTGTCGCGATCGAGTTCGACCCGCTGTGGCGATCCATCGTGGCGGGGGCCGGACTGGTGGTTCTGAGCACGGGGCTCACCGTGTTCGTCTCGACCCTCATGTATCGCATTGCACCGGCAGCCACGGCTCCCGCGCTCGCTGTGCTCTACCTGATGAAAGTCGTGGTCATGGGGTGGTACCTGCTTTTCGTGGGAGCACCCGCATGGCTGCACTCCTTGGGGTTCGCCATCACCGTTGCCGTCGGTCTCACGCTGTCCTGGCTGGCCCTGGCACCCTTGGCGATGCGAGCCAGCGCGGTTTTGGCCAGGGAATACGCAGCGGTGGTGCGCGCCAGGCAAGAGCAAGCCACCGCCGAAGCAGAGTCGGCACCTATCCTGGACGGACACGTGTCCGAACCGACCGATGGGGCAGAGCATGGCCGAGCATGAACCCGATTTTGCCAACTCGACGCGCCATGAGCGCAGGCGTGGCCAAGCTGCGCACAGTGCGGCCGAATCCGAGGACACGCTCAGCACCGCGGGCGAGCTCGTACAGCGAGGGGGACTGGCCGGAGGGCTGACCTTGTTGCTGTACATCGTGGTCGGTGGGGGCTTCTGGAGTTTGGTAGGCTGGGGCGCGGATCACCTGCTGGGAACAGGGTGGTTGGTGATCGTGGGAGCCGTCATAGGTGCGGCTGCCGGGATCTATCTTGGTTACCTCCACATGCGGGAGGGCCTGAACTCCAGTTCGACCCAGATGGAGTACCCGACAAAGACATCGTCGTCTGATCAGGGCCCCTCGCCCCGAGTGTGACCGGTCTGGATACCGCAGAAAGGACCCGTATTGAACCCCGCCTTGAGGATTCCGGCCGAATTTGTGGCCCCGTCAGTTGAGGACGCGCACCTGCCTCCCCTCTTCACCGTGGGCACATTTGAAGTCGGCAAGCATTCTTTGTTGATCCTGTTGTCGGTGGTTCTCATCGCTGGGTTCTTCATGTACGTCGTTCGCCGCCGCGCCCTGGTCCCCTCCAAGGGTCAGTACCTGGGCGAAATGGGTTACGGCTTTGTGCGTAACCACTTGGGCCGCGACATCATCGGTGAAAAAGAATTCCGCCCGTACATTCCGCTGCTGTTCACCTTCTTCTTCTTCATCCTGGTGAACAACCTGTTCGGTTCCATCCCGGTCTTGCAACTTCCGACCTTCTCCCACCCCGGCACCGCGTACGTCTTCGCGGCCATCGCCTACTTCGTGTGGGTTTTCGTGGGCATCAAGCGCCACGGTTTCGGCGGCTTCTTCGTCAAAATGACCATGCCGCCGGACGTTCCCAAGGTCCTGTACATCGTGTTGATCCCCCTCGAGTTCCTCTCGAACATGATCATTCGCCCCGTCACGCACGCACTGCGTGTGTTCGCCACGATGTTTGCCGGCCACATGGCCATCATGGTGGCCGCGGGCTTCACCGCGTACCTCGCCACCGGTGTGGGTGGTGCGCTCGGGATCGGCGGATCCGTCTTCGGCGTGATCCTGGGCCTCTTCATTTACTTCCTGGAGGTTCTGATTCAGATCCTGCAGGCCTACATCTTCACCCTGCTGTTTGCCGTGTATGTACAGGGCTCACTGCAGGAGGGGCACTGACCCCACGAAGCAGCGGTCCGACCGGGCTGCTGATGTGACCATCGTCCATTTACGATTCCAGTAATGGCATCACTGCCCGACACGGGCACCCAGAAAGGAAATATCCATAATGGAAGGTTCGCTTAGCGTCATTGGCTACGGTCTCGCTGCCATCGGTGGTGGCATCGGTGTGGGTTTGATCTTCGCTGCGTACATGCAGGCAGTTGCTCGCCAGCCCGAGTCCCAGCGCGTGATCCAGCCCATGCTGTTCATGGGCTTCGCCGTGGTCGAGGCTCTGGCCATCCTGGGCTTCGTGCTCGCACTCCTCTAAGAGCGGCTCGTCCGCACTTAGTCCTTAACTAGAGAACAGGAATCGCGCACATGACCGCAATGTTGTTGGCAGCAGAAGAAGGGGCCAGCCCCCTCCTCCCCAATGTCTGGGAAATGCTGATCACCGCCATTGGGTTCGTGATTCTGCTTTTCATCGCGATCAAGTTCATCGTTCCGGCATTCGAGAAGGTCTACCGTGACCGCACCGAGGCCATTGAAGGTGGACTTGCCAAGGCAAAGGCCGCTCAGGCAGAGGCCAAGGCAGCTCGCGACGAGTACAACCAGCAGCTTGAGAGCGCCCGCCTCGAAGCCCAGAAGATTCGTGAGGAAGCCCGCAATGAGGGCGAGAAGATCCTCGCGGACTTCAAGGACCGCGCCAACGTGGAATCCGCCCGGATCACCGAGAACGCACACAAGGCCATTGAGGCCGAGCGTGCAGCCGCAGTGGTTTCCTTGCGCGACGAGGTCGGTACCTTGGCTACGCAGCTCGCTTCAAAGATCGTCGGGGAATCCCTGAACGACGACGCTCGTGCAAACCGCGTTGTCGATCGCTTCCTTGAAGATCTTGAGACCGAGCAGGGTCGCACAGGAGCTGCACGGTAATGGCAGAAGCATCGAACGAACCCTACCGTCCCCTCACAGTGGACATTGATCGCTGGGCTTCGGAAGCACACGTCGAAACGGCCAAACAGCTGTTCGGCATGCTCGACGTCATCGACGGCAACGGCGCTCTGCGCCGAGCGCTGACGGATCCGTCACGCGCCGCCGACGATCGCGTGAAACTCGTACGCAAGCTCTTCGGGGAGCGGACCCACAAGTCCGACACCGTTGAGGCTGTGTCCGGTTTCGTGCATCGACTGTTGGGCAACGAGGAACACGATCCCGCTATCGAGATCGTGTCCGAGCTTGTGAAGCAGCGCTCCGCCAATGAGCGGCAACTCGGTGACGGCATTGAACGAGCCGCAGTGACAATGGCAGCAGCGTCTGCCGAGCACCGCGGTGGACTCGACGCCATGGAATCCCTGGTGGACGAACTGATTCAGTTCAAGAACACCGTGGATCACTCCGAGGAGATCCAGGGTGCCTTCGCCGATTCGCGTGCCAGCGCGGACGCCAAGGCGCGGCTCGCTTCCCGATTGATGCCCAATGCATCTGAGGAGGGTGCCCTGTTGACCCAGCGCGCCGTCAGCGAGCCCCGTGGAGCTTTGCCCGGTCGGTTGATCGAGCGCTTCGCAGAAGTTGTTGCAGATCGCCAGCAGCGTTGGATCGCCCGCATCGTGACGTCCCGTCCCCTGAACCACGAGCAACTGGAGAAACTGCGTCAGAGCTTGAACTCTCTGTACGCGCGGGATCTCAAGCTTGCCGTGGAGGTGGACCCGTCATTGATCGGCGGCTTGCGAGTCCAGGTCGGTGAGGAAGTCATCGACGGGTCCGTGACCCATCGTCTGGGCCAGTTGCAGCAGCGAATCGGAGCCTGATCCCCTGGTGGAGCGGGGATCGCGGGGAGTCGGTCGATGCCGGCATCTCGTCGCGTTGCCTCCACCGGCCGTTGACACGGTCAGCAGGCGATGGGGCAACGCATCGCGACAAAAAGAAGTGAGGTCATTGCGCGGGCGATGATCACGAAACGTAGAGAGCAGGGACAGCAGATGGCCGATGTGACCATCAATGCCGACGAAGTCCGTAGTGCGCTGAACGAGTTCGCGGCGTCCTACGAACCCGGCAATGCAGAACGAGTAGAAGTCGGACGTGTCGCCAGCGCCGCTGACGGTATCGCCCGTGTCGAGGGTCTTCCCTCGGTCATGGCCAACGAGCTCCTGAAGTTCGAGAACGGTGTTCTCGGCCTGGCCTTGAACCTGGACACTCGCGACATCGGTGTCGTGGTGTTGGGTGACTTCCAGGGCATCGAAGAGGGCCAGGAAGTTCACCGTACCGGTGAGGTTCTGTCCGTACCCGTCGGCGAGGGATACCTCGGCCGCGTGGTGGACCCGTTGGGCGAGCCGCTGGACGATCTGGGACCGGTGGCAACGGACGGTCGACGCGAGCTGGAGCTACAAGCTCCTGGCGTGACCATGCGTAAGTCGGTTCACGAACCCTTGCAGACCGGCATGAAGGCCATCGACGCCATGATTCCGATCGGCCGTGGCCAGCGCCAGCTGATCATTGGTGACCGTCAGACCGGTAAGACCGCTATTGCGGTGGACGCCATCCTGAACCAGCGCTCCAACTGGGAGTCCGGCGACGTCGACAAGCAGGTGCGTTGCATTTACGTGGCCATCGGCCAGAAGGCATCCACCATTGCGTCCGTGCGTCAGACCCTCGAGGACAACGGGGCTCTGGAGTACACCACCATCGTGGCCGCCCCGGCGTCCGAGTCCGCCGGTCTGAAGTACCTGGCTCCGTACGCGGGCTCCGCGATCGGTCAGCACTGGATGTACAACGGCAAGCACGTTCTGATCGTGTTCGACGATCTGTCCAAGCAGGCCGAGGCCTACCGTGCCGTGTCCCTGCTGCTGCGCCGCCCGCCGGGACGTGAAGCGTACCCGGGTGACGTGTTCTACCTGCACTCCCGTCTGCTGGAGCGCTGCGCCAAGCTCTCGGACGAGCTCGGTGCCGGTTCGATGACCGGACTGCCGATCATCGAGACAAAGGCGAACGACGTCTCCGCGTTCATCCCGACCAACGTGATTTCGATTACCGACGGTCAGATCTTCCTGCAGTCGGACCTGTTCAACGCGAACCAGCGCCCCGCAGTGGACGTGGGTATCTCCGTGTCCCGCGTGGGTGGTGCCGCTCAGGTGAAGGCCATGAAGAAGGTCTCCGGTACCTTGAAGCTTGATCTGGCCTCCTACCGGTCGATGCAGGCCTTCGCGATGTTCGCATCCGACCTGGATGCCGCGTCCCGTCAGCAGCTCACCCGCGGTGAGCGTCTGATGGAGCTGCTCAAGCAGCCTCAGTACACGCCGTACCCGGTTGCGGATCAGGTCGTTTCCATCTGGGCGGGCACCACCGGCCAGCTGGACGACGTCGAGGTCGCCAACGTGATCGATTTCGAGCAGGCCCTGATCGAACAGGTCCGCCGAACCACCAACGTGATGGACTCGATTGAGTCCACGGGCAAGCTCGAGGACGACGCCGTCGAGGCGCTGAAAACGGCTGTGGCCGAGGTCAAGCGCGACTTCCGCGGTTCCAAGCACGGGATTGAGCCCGGGCACGAGGAACACGGATCCCTGGAGACCCAGGACGTCAACCAGGAAAAGATCGTCAGGAAGTAACCGAGTCAGCGGTGTGCCGGTGACGGCACACCGCTACGGTGCCGAAAGGAAGTTTCATGGGAGCGCAGATTCGGGTCTACCGACAGAAGATCACGTCCACCTCGTCAATGAAGAAGATCTTCAAGGCGATGGAGATGATCGCGACTTCGCGCATCAACAAATCCCGTCAGAGCCTCGAAGCGGCGTACCCGTACGCCAACGCGCTGACCCGTGCGGTTTCACAGATCGCGTCTCAGCACAATATTTCCCACCCGCTGACCTCCACTGCAGACGACGTTCGTCGTTCCGCAGTCGTGGTTTTCACGTCCGATCGTGGTCTGGCCGGTTCCTACTCCTCGAACGTGCTCAAGCGCGCCGAGGAACTGTTGGGGCTGCTGGACTCGGAGGGCAAGGAAGTCCGGGTCTACCTGGTGGGTCGTAAAGCTAAGGCGTACTTCGATTTTCGTCACCGCGATTACGACGAGTTCTGGACCGGCGATACCGACAACGCAAACCCCAAGCGAGCCGAGGAATTGACCGAGCGCCTGCTCGGTGACATCAGCGAAAGCTACGAAAACGGTGGCGTGGACGAGATCCACCTGGTCTACACGGCCTTCAAGTCCATGGTGACCCAGGAGCCGCGTGTGCTGCGCCTGCTTCCCCTCGAGGTGGTTGACGCCAACAACCTCGGCGACGAAGTGGCCGAGAACTACCAGGATCTCGAGGAAACGCAGAACAACTTCGAGTTCGAACCGAACCCGGAGGAGTTCCTCAACGAGGTGCTGCCGCGTTACATCAAGTCTCGTATCTACTCGAGCCTGTGTCATGCCGCGTCGAGCGAGCTGGCCTCGCGTCAGCGTGCCATGAAGGCCGCCGGCGACAACGCGGACGAGCTCATCAAGAAGTACACCCGCTTGATGAACAATGCCCGTCAGGCCGAGATCACCACCGAGCTGACCGAAATCGTCAGTGGCGCAGAAGCCCTCTAACCGGGGCTCCGCCACTACCCACCGCCGAAATGAAGTGAGAGAAATGACTGCCACCATCAATGAACAGGCCGCTCAGCCGGTCTCGGGCGGCGCGACCGGCCGTGTCGCCCGAGTGATCGGCCCTGTGGTCGACGTCGAGTTCCCTGAGAACCAGGTGCCCGCCGTCTACAACGCTTTGACCGCCGATTACGAGTTCAACGGTGAACCGCGCAAGATCACCTTCGAGGTCGCACAGCACCTGGGCGACAACATGGTGCGCGCCATCTCGCTGCAGCAGACCGACGGTCTGGTGCGCGGCACCCAGGTCAAGGACTCCGGTGCTCCGATCTCCGTGCCCGTGGGTGACGTGGTCAAGGGCCACATTTTCAACGTGCTCGGTGATTCGCTGGACCTGCCCATTGCGGAGCTGGACGTTCAGGAACGCTGGCCCATCCACCGCAAGGCTCCGTCCTTCGCGGAGCTCGAGGGCTCCACCGAAATGATGGAAACCGGCATCAAGTCCATTGACCTCCTGACCCCCTACATCAAGGGCGGTAAGATCGGTCTGTTCGGCGGCGCCGGCGTGGGCAAGACCGTGCTGATCCAGGAAATGATCACCCGTGTGGCCCGTAACTTCGGCGGTACCTCCGTGTTCGCCGGTGTGGGTGAGCGTACCCGTGAGGGTAACGACCTGTGGGTCGAGATGGAAGAAGCCGGCGTGCTCAAGGACACCGCCTTGGTGTTCGGCCAGATGGATGAGCCGCC
>NZ_JAUNPE010000101.1 GCF_030536815.1 Kocuria sp. | reverse complement strand
GCGACGCACAGGATGCGCGGAGCCCGCTACTTCTGGCACCCCGGGCACCAGTAGAGGGCTCGGCCGTTGAGGTCCTGGCGCAGCACGGTGGTGCCGCAATGCAAGCACGGCTGACCGTGGCGGTGGTACACGTAATTGCCGTGGTGGGGCCAGGCTTCGGCCTCCGGTACACCGGGACGATCCGCGGGGTCGGTGGTGATGATGCGGCCCAACCGCACGCCGATGTCCATCAGCGCCACGTTCTCGTCCCACAACCCCACCAGATCTTCCCGGCTCAGCGACGTGCCGGGAAGGAAGGGATTGACCTTCCGGCGGAACAGGGATTCCGCCCGGAAAATGTTGCCGATACCGGCCACCACGTTCTGCTCCATCAGCAGCACGGCAATCGGGCGTTTGCTCTTACCGGCCTTGGCGATGAACGGCTCGGGGTCCGCATCGGGGTCGAGCGGGTCCGGGCCCAGCTTGGCTTCCGCCACCGCGGCCTCTACCGGGGTTTCCACGGTGCACAATGCCGGCCCGCGCAGATCCGCCCACCCGTGCTCGCCCACCAGCCGGGCACGCACGGCACCGATGGGAGCGTCGGGTACGACCAGCCCGGCGTCGTCGTACGCCACGGTGGACCCGGCCGCGGAACCGGTTTCCTGCTCGCCCACCTTGCGGGGCGCCCCGATCGACGACGCCGCTTGGAACGTCTCATCGCCGACGAAACTCCACGCCCCGTAAATGCCGAGGTGTGAGCGCAGGATCAGGACGTCGGCGGCATCGTTCGGCGCGGCAAAACTCATGAACAGTTGCTTACCGTGGGCGCGGGCGCCGGTGAGAACGCGGCCGTCGAGCCGTGCCGCGCCGTTTGCGAAACGGCCCTGCGGGCTGGAGACCCGCACGGGCCGGCCCGCGAAAACGTCCCCGAGCTGGCGAGCCAGCCGGTGAACCGAGTGACCTTCGGGCACGGTCAGTTCTGCGCGGCGGGGCGCGCGGTGACCTGGTCGAGCTTGCCCCTGATATCTCCGGTGGTCTCGTATTCGCCCAGCTGGGCAATACGGCGCTCATGGCGTTCTTCACCGGTGAACTCCTCGGCGAGGAAGGCCTTCACGATCTCCAGCGCCTCCTCCTTGGAGTGCTGGCGGCCACCGATAGCCACGACCTGGGCATTGTTGTGTTCCCGGGCGAGCTTGGCGATGTCCAGGTTCCAGGCCAGGGCGGCGCGGATTCCGGGCACCTTGTTGGCGGCCATTTGCTCACCGTTGCCGGAGCCGCCGAGCACAATGCCCAGGGAGTCCAGACCCTGATCGCGGTCCTCCTTGACGGCCCGGGCGGCGTGGATGCAGAAGGCGGGGTAGTCATCAGCGGCGTCGTAGTCCTCGGGGCCGTGGTCGACCATCTCGTAACCCGCGGCGGACAACTGATCGACAAAGTACTGGGACAGCTCGAGACCGGCGTGGTCGGTGGCAATGTGCACGCGCATGGGCGGGGATTCTCCTGGATCAGGTGCGGCGCCGAGGGCATTCACCCGGGTCACCGCCGAGAACTTTCTGACACCCACCACCGTACCGTGAGCGCCCCGGAACGCCCTGATCGGGAGGATCACAGCCCGTGCCGCTGTGATCTCGGCCGCAGACTGCCATAATGGCTAGATGCTCGCGCGCCCGGTGCGCGCATGCCCCCCGCAGTCGAGGAGAGGATCACTCACGTGCCCGGAATCAATTTGACCCGAGAGGAAGCCGCCCGGCGGGCGGAGACTGTTTCGGTCGATTCCTATGATGTGGTCCTGGATCTCACCGATGATCCGGAGACGTTCCCCGCACGCACCACGGTGCGTTTCACGGCCGCACCCGGTGCCAGTACCTTCATTGATGCAATCACCGCGTCCGTGGAGTCCGTGAGCCTCAACGGCAAGCAGCTCGACCCGTCCCGGGTCAGCGACGGCGTGCGCATCCAGCTCCCCGATCTCGCGGAATCCAACGAGCTGGTCGTGGAATCCCGGATGAACTACATGAACACCGGTGAGGGCCTCCACCGCTTCGTGGACCCGGTCGACGGTGAGGTGTACCTCTACACCCAGTTCGAGGTGGCCGACGCCCGCCGCATGTTCCCGGTGTTCGAACAACCCGATCTGAAAGCCACCTTCCGCTTTGTGGTGACCACCCCGCAGCACTGGGCCGTGGTGTCCAACCAACCCACCCCCGAGCCGGTTACCGTGCGCGACGGCGTCGCGCGCTGGGAATTCTCCCCCACACCCAGGATCTCCTGCTACATCACCGCGTTGATCGCCGGACCCTACGAGTCCCTCACCGACTCGCTGTCCTCCTCGGACGGGCGCACCATTGACCTGGGTTTGTATGCGCGCAAGTCGCTGTCCGAGTACGTGGACGCGGCCGAGATGTTCGAGGTGACCAAGCAGGGCTTCGAATTCTTCGAATCCCAGTTCGGTGTGCCCTACCCGTTCGAGAAGTACGACCAGTTGTTCGTGCCCCAGTTCAACGCGGGTGCCATGGAGAATGCCGGTGCCGTCACCTTCGTGGAGCAGTACATCTTCCGGTCCAAGCCCTCACAGGCCCGCGTGGAGCGCCGCGCCATCACCGTGTTGCATGAACTCGCGCACATGTGGTTCGGCGACCTGGTGACCATGCGCTGGTGGAACGACCTGTGGCTCAACGAGTCCTTTGCCGAATACATGTCCACGCTCGCGTGCGCGCAGAACACCAAGTACACCAATGCGTGGACCACGTTCGTGGCCGGCGAGAAGTCGTGGGGTTACGAGCAGGATCAGCTGCCCACCACCCACCCCATCAAGGCCGAGATCCGCGACCTCGAGGACGTGCTGGTCAACTTCGACGGCATCACCTACGCCAAGGGCGCCTCGGTGCTCAAGCAGCTCGTCGCCTGGGTGGGCCAGGACGAGTTCATGGCCGGGCTCAACGCGTACTTCGGCAAGCACGCGTGGGCCAATACCGAGCTGGCCGATCTGATGGTCGAACTCGAAGCGGCCAGCGGACGCGACCTCACCGATTGGACCGAACGCTGGC
The DNA here is from genome assembly GCF_030536815.1 of Kocuria sp. GTDB lineage: Bacteria > Actinomycetota > Actinomycetes > Actinomycetales > Micrococcaceae > Kocuria > Kocuria gwangalliensis. Next base: position 4,755 of record NZ_JAUNPE010000101.1, on the reverse strand, counting down.
TGGAAACCGCGGGCGTCAACACCTTGATTCCGCACGTCGAGGCGGACGAGGACGGCGTGATCACCTCCTTCGGCATCGAGCAGATCGGTCAGGAGGGTCACCCGACCCTGCGCCCGCACCGGTTGGCGGTGGGTTTTTACGATCACGACGACGCCGCCGGGCGCCTGGTGCGCACCCACCGTGTGGAGCTGGACGTGGACGGCGAACGAACCGAGGTACCCGAACTCGTGGGTCGTGAGCGACCGGACCTCGTGCTCCTCAATGACGACGATCTGGCCTACGCCAAGATCCGCCTGGACGAGTGCTCCCAGGACACCGCGTCCAACCACCTGGGCGATTTCGAGGAGTCTCTCCCCCGCTCCCTCGTGTGGGGTGCGGCGTGGGATTCCGTGCACGACGGCGTGTCACCCGCCCGCGAGTACGCCCAGCTGGTGCTGGCCAACATTGGCCGCGAGACCGACTCCACGGCGGTGCAGGTTCAGCTGCGCCAACTCGACACCGTGCTCGACTATTACGTGGCGCCGGGGGACGCGGACGAGATCCGTACGGGCGCGGCCACCACGATCTGGGAGCTGGTGGAGGCCTCGGCACCGGGATCGGATCACCAGTGGCAGTTCTTCCGTGCCTTTGCCCGCCGCGCCGTGACAGCCCAGCAGTTCGATCGGCTCGAGTCCTTCGACCGGGGCGAGAACATTCCCTCCGGCGTGGACATGGACACCGACACCCGCTGGGTCGTGCTCACGGCGCTCGTGGCCGCGGGTCGCCGGGGCGAGTCCGAGATCGACGCCGCCCTGGCCCGGGACAACACGGAGACGGGCGCCATTGCCGCCGCGACCGCGCGTGCGGCGATCCCCACCGCGGAGGCCAAGGCCGCGGCCTGGCAGCAGATCGTGGTGGACGGTTCGCTGCCCAACTCCCAGCAGCAGGCGGCGATAGCAGGCTTCTTCCGCGTGCACGACACAGACCTGGTGGCCCCGTACGCGGAGAAGTACTTCGCGGCGGTGACCGATGTGTGGGCCACGCGCACGCATGAGCTGTCGCAGCAGATCGCGGCGGGTCTGTTCCCGCGCATCGCGACCCAGGAGACGGTCGACGCCGCCCAAGGGTTCCTGGATCGCTTGGCAGGACAGCACAACGGCCTGCGCCGTATCGTGTTGGAGCGCCAGGACTCGATCCGTCGTGCCGTGGCGGCTCAGGCCGTGGACGCCGCCTCCGCGGGACACGAGGATGAAACCGCATGAGCGCCCCCGATCAACCTCCCCTGAATCCCCAGGCCGGTCAGAGCGAGGGGCGGCGCACCTTCACCCTGGGTGCCGTGGGTTCCCGGTCCGCCGCGCGGCCCGTGATGCAACCCCCGCAGCAGGTGGGTGACGCGCGGGAGGCGGCCGAAGCGGCGTCGTCGGAGTCGTTTTACGCGCAGGTGGGCGGGCACGAGACGTTCGTCAAGCTCACGAGCGAGTTCTACCGGCGCGTGGCCCAGGACGAGGATTTCAAGGCCCTGTACCCCGAGGAGGACCTGGGACCGGCCGAGCGCCGGCTCCGCATGTTCCTCGAACAGTACTGGGGCGGGCCCGTCACGTATTCGCAGGAACGCGGTCACCCCCGATTGCGGATGCGGCACGCACCGTTTCCCGTGGACACCTGGGCGAGGGAAACGTGGCTCAAGCACATGCGCGGCGCCATGGACACCCTGGAGTTGTCACCCTTGCATGACGGCATCATGTGGGATTATTTCGACCGGGCGGCGCACGCCATGGTGAACCGCCCGGGCTGATCAGCGCTGAGCGTTCTTGACCACCACGTGGCCGGCCTGGGTGCTGAGCCTGAGCCACTGCCCGGTTTCCTCCGCGGCCACGGCCACCTCGACCTCGGACGGTGGAATGAATCCGAGGACGTCCAGCCCGAACGCTGCGCCGTCGGGAATGTCCGGAACTTCCAGGGGGCCCCACCCGGAACTCGCACCCCAGATGTCCGAGCGCACCTTGGAGACGACCGCGGCCCCGGAATCGGTGGGGACGGTGTCCGCGACTTTCTGAATTCCCGCCCGGGCCACGTCACGCACATGATGGGCGGACACGACACCGCGCTTGGTCCAGCCGCTGCGCGGGGCAACCATCCCCGCCCACGGGGCCGCAACCTCCTGCGGGGGTGCGCCGATGCGGACCGGTTCGCCCGCGATCGCCGGATCAATGAGGGAGTACCGGGCCAATCGATCGAGGAGGGCCGAGGCGGGGACGGTGAGGTCCATGTCCGAGGGGCGTGCCAGCGTCACCGCGCGCAAACCCAGCACCACCGGCGATCGATCCATGATGGTCGAGGGGTAGATCACCGGAACCCACGTGGCCAGGGCGTGGCCGAAGCCCTGGAGGCGCACGGCGGCGTTCGCGTCGAGGCTGCGCGCGCGGCTCAGCAGGGTGGCCAGGTCGGAGGCTTCGGCGGGGCCGGCCAGGAAAATGCCGGGGGTCCGCTCGTCCCCAGGGTGTGTCATCGTTCGTCGAGCTCCTTGACCTCATCTGCCAGGGCGTCCAAGAGGGCCTTGTGGTCCTCCGACAGTTTTTGACTCTTTCCCGTGTCCGGGTCCATTAAGACCATCACGGATTCACCCTCCGCGTAAACAGCCGAGCCGTCCTCTTCCTGCAACCGGTAGGAAATCGTGAAGGATGAGCCCCCGACCTTGGAGATCCAGGTGCGCACGTACACCGGTTCGTGGCGGTAGAACAATTGTTTTTTGTAGTCGATGCTCTGGTGCACGACCACGGTGCGGATATCCCCGATCGACTCACGGAACGTGGTGTCCTCCGGGATGCCGTGGTCCGCGTTCGCCTTGATGGGGGACGAGGTCAGGCGCACCCGGGCGTCCTCGAAGAACCGCACCATGATCACGTTGTTGATGTGGCCGTAGGCGTCCATGTCCGAGAATCTCATTTGAAGGGGAATGTTTATCGACGTCATGCCCCCATCAGATCACATCCGGGCCAGCACTAGGATGGAGCTCATGAGTGTTGATCCCCAGAAGGAACCCGTGAAAGCCCTGCTCCACATGCTGGACCTGGCGGACGGTGGAGGGGCCAGAACCCTCGAGGACATTTTCGTCGGTCAGACGATCACGAGCATGCGCAATCGGGTGTACGGCGGGCAAGTACTTGCCCAGGCGGCGATGGCGGCCATGCGGACGGTTCCCGAGGAACGGGCCATTCACTCGTTGCACGCGTACTTCCTGCGCCCCGGGGACGTGAACTTCCCGATCACCTTTGGTGTGGAGCGTGTTCGCGACGGGCGTTCATTTTCCGCGCGCCGGATCCACGCCTATCAGGACGGCAAGACCATCCTGTCCATGATCGCCTCGTTCCAGGCCCCCGCGGGCGGTCTGGATCATCAGGACGAGATGCCGGCCGATGTCCCGGATCCCGAGTCACTGCCCACGCTGCGCGATCTGCTGGGCAGTATCGACCTGCCGGAGGCCCGGGCCACCGCGTTCGAGCGCCCGTTCGACATGCGCTACGTGACCGAGCCCCTGTTCCTGCCGTGGAGCGGCACCCGCGAGGCGTACAACGCCGTGTGGATCAAGGCGCTCGCGCCTCTGCCCGATGACCCCCACATCCACCGCGCGGCCCTGGCCTACGCCTCCGACTACACGATGCTCGAACCCGTGCTGCGCCGCCACGGCAAATCCTGGGTCGAACCCGGCCTCAACGTGGCGTCCCTGGACCACGCCATGTGGTGGCACCGCGATGCCCGCGCGGACGAATGGATCCTCTACGTCCAGGCCTCCCCCAGCGCGTCCTCGGCTCGCGGTCTGGGTGTGGGCCGCATGTTCACGCAGGACGGCGCGCTGATCGCCACCACCGCCCAAGAGGGCATGATGCGCCTACCGGATTTCCCGTGAGCTACCGCTGAGGGAACGACATCCCCGGGGTCAGTGCCGCGGCCGTGAACAGCAGCCCGTCGGTCACGGCCCACCGACCGCGCACCACGCGCACTTCCCCGTCCGGGGTGGGCAACGGCCGCGGCAGGTCCACGGTGAACGTCCCGTCCGTGTGCACCGCGGCGTCCACTTCTTCGAAGCCGAGCCACTCCCGGCGTAACGGGTACCACAGCTTGTACGTTGCTTCCTTGAGGCTGAAGACCACCCGGTCCCACGCGACGTCCGGGACCGCGGCGCCCAATTGCGCCACGCGACGTCGTTCGGGCGGCGTGAGCGTGAGGTCCGCGACGTCCACCGGCAGCGGGAGGTGGGGTTCGGCGTCGATCCCCACGCCCGTGACCTCGCCGCGCCGGGCCACGGCCGCCGCCCGCAACCCGTCGCAATGGGTGATGCTGCCCACGACACCGGCCGGCCACAGGGGTTCCCCCCGGCCGCCCCGTCCGATGCTCGCGGCCGGGACCCCGAGGCGCCGCAGCGCCTCGTGCGCGCACGCGCGACCGGTCGTGAACTCGGCGACCCGCGAGGGCACCGCGGCCGCCACGGCGGCCGCCTCGGCCGGGCCCAAGCGCTCCGTGACGTTATGTGACACAGCCTCCACGACCGCGGCGTGCGGCAGTAGCGCGGCGAACTGGCGGGCGGCGGAAGATCCGTCGCGGTGGTCGGGCGCGTCGCCGCGCGGGGTACCCGCCGGATCGACGTGTCGCACCAAGGGCACCTCCGTGGGTCGGGCGCGGTCGCGCGCCGCGCGGGTCCGGGCGTGTCCCCGGGGATACCAAGTTAGGTTAGCCTAACCATGATAGAAATGGGGCGTGCTGAACCAACGGACCACG
>NZ_JAUNPE010000257.1 GCF_030536815.1 Kocuria sp. | reverse complement strand
GGCGTCCTGCCATTGGGCGCGGTGGTTCTCAGCCATTGCCGGTGCTCACTCCGGCGGCGGCGGCGGCGGTGGGGCGGGATTCCTCCCGCAGGGCCTTTTCCAAGATTCTGCGCACCCACATGCCCCCGGCGTCAATGTTGAGGTTGTAGAACTCGTGATCGGGGTTCGCCTCGATGGCCCGCTGCTGGGCCTTGAGCATGGCTTCGTCCTCACCGAACACCCCCGAAACACCATTGCGCAACTGTGTGGTGATGGTCTGGGACTCCAGTCGGTAGTTGCGCATGAAGGCCCAGAAGTAATGTGAACTGCGATCATCCTGCGGGGTGATGGAATTCATCACGTACCCGTTGACGCCCTGGGCGCGATTGCCGTCGTGGGCGCCCGTGCCAGCCTTGGCAACGCCCACATCAATGCAAATGGTGGACGGGTAGGTGTAGTGGATGATCTGCCAGCGGTCCACCTTGCCCTCGAAATCAGGGAATTTATCGCGCATGTTCTTGGCCCAGAACGGCGGGGCGTCAATGTCGAACATCCAACGGGTCACCGTCACGGTGTTCCCATGGTGCGTGACGTGGAACTCGGATTCGCTGAGTTCTTCCTGGCCAATGGACGAGGAGTGTACGAACTCCTCGTGCGTGAGGTCCATGAGATTGTCCAGCACCAACTGGTAGTTGCATTCCGCCGCAATGGTCTGGCCATCACCGGCCCACTCGGGACTGTCCATTTGATGCATGTCAGGGATGGTTGCGGGATCCGCCAGAGTGGGGTCACCGGGCCAGACCCAGGCGTAGCGGTACCGCTCCACCACGGGGTAAGAGGTGACCGCGGCGGAGGGGTTGAGGGTTTCCTGCGCGGGCATTGCCTTGCAGCGGCCTGCGGCGTTGTATATCAGACCGTGGTAAGGGCACTGGAGTCCGTCCCGGTCCACCAGCTTTCCCTTGGACAGGGGCGCCAAGCGATGCCAACACGCGTCCGCGAGGGCAACGGGCTGACCGTCCTGGGTGCGGTAAAGAGCCATGGGCTTATTGGCGACGGTTCGGCCAATGGGCGCCTTGGGTGTCAGTTCGTAGTCCCATGCAGCCACGTACCAGGCGTTGAGCGGGTGGGCAAAGAGTGTGGCGGTGTGCGTGGTGGATGCGGTGATAGTCACGGGGCTGCGTCCCTTCGACGGCCAAGGTACTGAAATCAAATAACTAAACTGATAGTTGTTGTGTGATCTGAGACATACTCTAGGGGGTGGTGCACACCGGCACAACCCTGATTTTGCGGCATAGTCTTTTTCACTGGTCGACGAGAGGATGCCATCCATGAGCCTGCGCATGTCCCTGCTAGCACTGCTGACCGCGGGCCCCATGACGGGTTACGACGTGGCAAAACAGTTTCACGGGTCGGTGGGGTCCTTGTGGCATGCACCGGACTCCCAGATCTATCCGGAACTCAAGCGCATGCGCACCGAGGGCCTGCTCAGCACGCGGCAAGTGCCGTGGGGTACCCGCGGTAATACCAAAACGGAGTACCAGGTCACGGAAGTGGGTGTTCGGGCACTGTCCCGGTGGCTGGAGGACGAGCTGGCGTTCCCACCCACTCGGCACGTTCACCGATTGCGCGCCGCTTACCTCGAGTTCGCCTCCCCGGAAGCGGCACGGGCGCAATTCCTCGCGCATCGAGAGCACTTCCGGCAGCTGCGACAGCAAGCCCTCGAACGAATTCACGCTCTGGAAGAACGGCGATCAGCCACCCTCGTGCGGCGTTTGGCACACTCCTCGCCGGAGGAGCAAGAACGTCTCATCAGGTTCAAAGTGCATGCCCACCGCGGAGAAGTGGCTGCCGCCGACACGGAAATTGCGTGGGCGGAGGAAGGCTTAGCTTTAGTGGAAGAACTGTTCGGGGCCGGCCCTCCACCTATGGGCCGGCCCCGAACTCCGTACCTGGCGGATCAGTCCGCCTTGTAAATCAGGTCCTCAACGGTTACTGAGTCGCCGATCAGCCCGGACTCACGAGAGATTTCCAAGATCCGTTCGGTGGATTCCGGGTGCAACTCACCGGGGAAGCGCGCCAGGGTAATTTGCTTCAGCAGCTCATCATCGATGCTGGTGTATTCGGAGATCACCGCGCGGGTTTCCTCCGGATTGTCCTGGGCATATTCCTGCGATTCCTTCATGGCCTCGGCAAACGCGCGGACGGTATCCGGATCACTCTCGATCATCTCGTCATTGGTGAAGTAGCCGGCCACCAGAAGGTCCTCGATGGGCTCCGCGTACTGGGCCAGCACGGGACGCATGCCCGCTTCCTTGGCCATGGTGGCATAGGGCTCCACGGC
>NZ_JAUNPE010000100.1 GCF_030536815.1 Kocuria sp. | reverse complement strand
TCACGCGTAGGTCATCAACGCACCGAACTGGTGCCGCTTGTCCTGGGGCTCTCTACTGGCAGCTGACCCGCTCCGACCGCATTATCTCCCAGGTTGGTTCAGGTGTGCGGCTGACCCGCGCTTTCACCGCACAGCAGCTGCGGGAGCGCGTCCGTTCTTAGACACAGATCGAGAAGTGAATCATGTCCACCACCTTGTCAGAAACCATCGAAATGACCATCACGACCACTGAGCAGCCCAAGGTTGGTCCGGAGCTGGCCCGTTCGTGGCTGCTCGTCAACGGCGCGCAGCCCGCACGCTTCGATGCGGCAGCCAGCAGCGCAGCGGACGTTGTGGTCCTCGATGTCGAGGACTCGGTGGCTCCCGCGGACAAAATTGCAGCCCGCCAGCACGTGATCAAGTGGCTGTCCTCACGCAACGAGAACCACGAGCTCAACCACGGCTGGGTCCGCATCAACGGTTTTGGTACAGCCTGGTGGGAAGAAGATCTCCGCGCCCTGCGTGAAGCTCCCGGTTTGGAGGGCGTCATGCTGGCCATGACCGAATCCCCGGAACACGTGACCCGCACGGCGGAGCTGCTGCGGGGCACGCGCATCGTGGCCCTCGTGGAAACCGCCCGCGGCGTGCAGAACCTGCAGGACATTGCCACCGCGCGTTCCACGTACAGGTTGGCTTTCGGCATCGGCGATTACCGCCGTGACACCGGGTTCGGCGAGAGCCCCATGGTCCTGGCCTACACCCGTTCGCAGTTCACCATCGCGTCGCGTGCGGCCAATCTGCCGGGCCCGATCGACGGCCCCGCTGTGGGTGCATTGGGTGCCAAGCTCGCGGAGGCCACCGGTGTGACGTCCGAATTCGGGATGACCGGCAAGCTTTGTCTTATGCCCGAGCAGACCGCCACGGTCAACGAAGGTCTGTCCCCGAGCCTCAACGAGCTGTCCTGGGCCACGGACTTCCTGCAGGAGTTCGAGGCGGACGGCGGTCAGATCCGCAACGGCTCAGACCTGCCCCGCTTGGCCCGTGCGCGCAAGGTGCTGGGATTGGCCACATCGTTCGGCATGAGTATCCCGGAGGGCTATGACGTGCACTTCGAGGCGCCCACCGACACCTATCACTGCTAGTCACCAGGGGCACTTCGCTCACCGCTCATAACCCGGCGAGCACCCCAGTGAGCAACCCGGCGAGCACCACCGAATGCCTGTCGATCTGGTCACAGGCACTGTCCCCGGCACGGCGGATACGTCAGAATGGACTGTGGCAAGACCACATGAACCCACCGCATCCCACACACACTATGTGGGCATGCGGGACGTATCCGCCGTAACCGGGGAGTTTCCATGACCACCAGCACTGAAGCCACCGTCCGTCGAACCAAAATCGGCATTGTGGGAGCGGGGTCGGTGGGCACCTCACTGGCGTACGCGGGCATGATTCGCGGCACCGCCACGGACATCGCCCTCTACGACCTCAACACCGCCAGGGTGGAGGCGGAGGCGCTGGACCTGTCCCACGGCCAGCTGTTCGCCTCGGACACTCGTGTGGAGGGCTCCGATGACGTTGCCGTGCTCAAGGACTCTGACGTCATCCTGATCACCGCCGGTGCCAAGCAGAAACCGGGTCAGACGCGGCTGGACCTGGCCGGGGCCAACACCGAGATCCTCAAATCGCTCATGCCCCAGCTCATGGAGCACGCGCCCCACGCGATTTTCGTGCTCGTGACCAACCCGTGCGATGTGCTCACCGTGGTGGCTCAGCAGATCACGGGGCTCCCGCGTCGACAGGTCCTCAGCTCCGGCACCGTGCTCGACACCTCTCGCCTGCGTTGGATGATCGCCAACGAGGCCCGGGTCAACACCACCAGCGTGCACGCGTACATCATTGGTGAGCACGGCGATTCCGAGTTCCCCGTGTGGTCCTCCGCCTCGATCGGTCAGGTTCCGCTGCGCGAGTGGGAGATCGACGGCCGTAAGCCGTTCACCGAGCAGCGCCTGGCCGAGATGACGGATCAGGTGGTCAACGCCGCGTACAAGGTGATCGCGGGCAAGGGTGCCACCAACTACGCGATCGGCCTGTCCGGCATCCGCATTGCGGAGGCGATCCTGCGTGACCTGCGCTCGGTACTGCCTGTCTCATCCATCCTGGAGGACTTCCACGGCATCAGTGGACTCGCCCTCTCCGTCCCGTCCATTGTGGGCCGCCGCGGAGTGGAGCAACCGCTCGCGATCCCCATGGGCGAGCACGAGGAACAGCAGCTGCGCGATTCCGCCCAGGCCATGCGCAAGGCCCTCGTTTCGCTCGGCTTCTGATCCCGCCCACCCGGCCACGGTGCGCGGGGGACGACGACGCCGCGAGCGCCGTCGTTGTCGAAAGCTCACGGTAGGACCCGTGTCACCGGCCGGGCGGGTCCTTGTCGTCACGGGGTGTGGTCACGCGGTTCATGAGATCGGCGAGGTAGCGCGCATCCGGGTGTCGCATGCGGGACAAGTGGCCCGCGGTGGTCGGAACCTCGTCCGCGGGCCTGTTCTGGCCGATTTTCGACTTGAACTCCACGGTCCGCGGGCGCAGCCGGAAACCCGCAATGGCGCTCAGGAGCCGTCCCATCGACTCCTCGGTGCTGTCGTCCATCCGCCACGGCCCGGAAGACCCGGCGGACGTCGTGGCATCAGGACCCACCTGGCGCGGGCGCACCCGCTCCTCATGATGGTCGATGAGCCTCCGCAGGTGATCCTCCAGCGCGGGCTGCTCCATCATGGTGGCTCGGCCGCGAATGTGGACGGGCTCGAAATCGTAGGTGGGCAATCCCGCACGGGTGTACCATTCCGGGCTGATGTACGAAGAGGGGCCGGGGAAGATCAACAACACCTCCCGACCCTCGGCAAGAACCGCGTGCAACGGATCCGCCCGGGGAATATGACCTTCGATGACAACTGACCCGTCGGGTTCTCGGACCGGCAGCATCGGCAGGTGGGCGGCCATCAGCTCGGAACCCACAATGATCCCCAGCGGGTAGTCGGCAATGACATCGGTGAAATCATGACCGGCTACGGGTTGGTAGAGCGGATTGATCAGCATGACTGCATTAACGCCGTGATCGGGATGCAATGCAAGGGTCCCGCTCACCGGGTGGTGATCGGGACCCTTGCATCATGGGCGGGGACGGCGCCCCGGCCATGGGTGGAACTCAGTTGCGGCCGGCGGCCACGTCTGATTCGACGCGCGATGAGGCGGCGGCTTCCGTGGGTGCCTGGTGGGGATCGTTGGCCAGGCGCACGGCCTGGTCGAACTCGGCCTCGATCTCCGGGTCACGCTTGTAGGTGGCCAGGGAACCGACAATCGCGGCCAGCATGCCCAGGAAGAAGCCGGGGATGATCTCGTAGAGATCGCTCCACGGGGTGTACTGCCAGACGAACACGGTCACGGCGCCCACGATCATCGCGGTGATCGCACCGGTGTTGGTGAGTTTGCGCCAGAAGAGACTCAGAATGACCACGGGGCCGAACGCGGAACCGAAGCCGGCCCACGCGAAGCCCACGAGTTCCAGGATGGTCGCATTCTGTTCCCACGCGAGAGCAGCGGCAATGATGGCCACCAGCAGCACGCCGGCGCGACCCATCCACACCTGGGCCTTGGGAGACGGGGTCTTCTTGGCGGCCAGGTTGTACAGGTCCTCCACCAGCGCGGAGGAGGACACGATCAGCTGCGAGGACACGGTGGACATGATTGCGGCCAGCACCGCTGCTAGCACCAGGCCGGCCAGGGCGGGGTGGAACAGGATCTGGGACAGGTCCAGGAACACGGCCTCGGGGTCGGTGGGATCCTGATCCGGGCGGTTACCGAAGTAGGCGATACCCACCAGGGCGGTGGAGATGGCGCCGATCACGGTGAGGATCATCCAGCTCACGCCAATGCGGCGGCCGGACTTGGCATCGGCCGGGCTGCGCAGGGCCATGAAACGCACAATGATGTGCGGCTGACCGAAGTAGCCGAGGCCCCAGGCCAACGCGGAGATGACGCCCACGGCGGTGCCGCCTGCCAGCAGGGACAGCGCGTCCGGCTGGGCGTTCTGGATACTGTTCACCATTTCGGCGGGGCCGCCCACCATGAACAGACCCACCACCGGAACCATCAGCAGAGCCAGCAGCATCAGCAGACCCTGGAAAAGGTCGGTGTAGGAAGCGCCCAGGAAGCCACCGAAGAAGGTGTAGAGCACGGTCACGCCCGCGATCAGCAACATGCCGAGCAGGTAGGAAGAACCGAACGAGGACATGAAGAACACGCCGCCGGCAACCATGCCGGAGGAGACGTAGAACGTGAAGAACACCAGGATGATCACACCGGACACCACGCGCAGCATGCGGGTGTTGCCCTTGAGGCGGTTGTCCAGGAAGGACGGGATGGTGATCGAGTTGTTGGAGACCTCGGTGTACGCGCGCAGCCGCGGCGCCACGAACTTCCAGTTCAACCACGCACCGATGGTCAGACCAATGGCGATCCAGGCTTCAACCATGCCCGTCAGGTACACGGCACCGGGCAGGCCCATGAGCAACCAGCCGGACATATCCGAAGCACCCGCGGACAGCGCAGCCACGCCGGGCTTGAGATTTCTTCCCCCCAACATGTAATCGTCGAGGTTCTTCGTCTTGCTGTTGGCCCACAGGCCAATCGCGATCATGCCTGAGAAATAAATCACAATCGCGATGAGTTGATACGCCTGGTCGGACATGGGTGTCCCTTCCGGTGCGAAAAATTTGGACGGCGTCCACTGTAGGGGACGCTATTTAGCTACCCAAAGCTGCTGAGTGTCATTGCTGACCCCGGGATGGGGTCAGGCCCGTTTCTCGGGCCATTGCGTGAAAGTGGCGGGGTCCGTGTTCCAAGCCCCGGGATTCCAGTCTCTCAGCAAGTCAGCGGTGGTATTCAGGGTGCGACTCACCCCCAGGGATTGACCGAGCCACAACAGTACGTCGCGCGTTGTGTAACCCAGAGCATGTAATTCATCAAGTGTTACAGCTCCGTCGCGTTTAGCCAACCGTGCACCGGTCGGTCCCAGTACCAGGGGGACATGAACGTACTCGGGTGCCCGGTAGCCCAGCAGCCCTGCCAGGTAGGCCTGCCGCGGTGCGGAGGGGAGCAGATCGTCCCCGCGCACCACCTGATCGATCCCCTGGTGGGCATCATCCACGACCACGGCCAGATTGTAGGCGGGGGTGCGGTCATTGCGCACCAACACCATGTCGTCCACGGCGCCCGTGTACTCGCCGGCGAAGTAGTCGTGCACGGAGAATTCATGCACGTCCGCGCGCAGGCGGATGGCCGGCGGTCGTTCTTGCCGACGCCGCTCGCGAGCCTGCTCGCTCAGATCCCTGCACGTCCCGGGATACGCCCCGGGAATGCCGTGCGGTGCCGATGCCGCCGCGTGGATCTCCTTGCGCGTGCAATAACACTCGTAGGTGAGCCCGGCGTCCGTGAGCCGCCGAACCTCGCCCAGGAACTGGGGAATCCGGGGTGCTTGGTAATCGACCGGGCCGTCCCAATCCAGGCCGAGTTCCGCCAAGTCCGCCACATTACGTTCCGCGGCACCCACCTTCACCCGGTCCAGGTCTTCCACCCGGAGGATGAACTTCCGCCCCGTGGCACGCGCAAAGCCCCACGCTGCCAGCGCGGTGCGCAGATTACCCAGGTGAAGATCCCCCGACGGGGACGGCGCGAACCGCCCGGCCGGCGGCAGGGCGGCGTCGTACCGGGGCGGCGAGGCGGGCTGGGAGGGGAACACGCCGGTCAGGCTAGCACCGCCGGACCTCAATCGTCGGGTTGATGTGGAGGGGGTCCCGGGCGGTTAGGCTGTCCGCATGGCACGCATCCACGAGCTGCGCGACGGCGTCTACGTGATCGGCACGGATAACTGGAGATTGAACTCCGGGCTCATCGTGGGATCTCAGCGTGCCCTGGTCATTGACACGGGCGCGGGTCCCCGGCAAGGCCGGGAGATCCTGGCGGCCGTCCGGGAGATCACGCACCTGCCCCTCACCGTGGTCAACACCCACGCGCATTACGACCATTACATGGGCAACGCGGCATTTCAGCGGGCCGGTGTCGTGGAGTTCTGGGCTCATAAGGCCTGCGGCGCAGCCATGCGGCAGCACGGTGACTACCAGCGCAGTTTCGTGGGCACCCAGGAACCCGAAATGGGTGACGGTGAGGGGCTGGACACCCAGCTCGTGTTCCCCACCAACACGGTGCCCGGCAACGGCCGCAGGCCATCGCTGACCCGTATCGAACTCGGTGACAAGCTCGTGACCTTGTTCTTCCTGGGGCTGGGTCACACCGACAACGACGTGTGCGTGGGTGTGGCGGACATCGTCTTCTGCGGTGACCTGGTCGAGGAAGGTACGGACCCCAGTTTCGAGGATTCGTACCCGCAACGCTGGGTGGAGACCCTGCGCGCGCTGGCCGCCCTGGAGCGGTACAAAGTATTCGTGCCCGGCCACGGCAGCCCGGTCTCCAACACGTTCGTGCTGCAGCAAGCCGACACCATGGCCCTTGCCGTGAAACGCGCGGAACAATCCAGTACCGCATCAAACGGCACACTGACCGCCTCCATGTACCGGCTGCCGTATCAGGCCGGCGTGGCTCGGATCTTCCTGGACCGGTTGGCCGCCGTCAGGACAGAGACCGCAGCCAGCGAGCCACAGCCCGCCAACTCAGAGCAGATGCAGCCGCAATCCCAAGGTATCCGGCAATAACGGTTGCCCGGCCGGTCCCCGTGCCGGCCACCGCGGGCCAGGGCAGCAGGGCCACGGTCACCGTTAAGCCTGCCGCCAGGACCACCAGCGTGATCACCGTGCCCAGACGCGGGCGCACCGGTGCGGCGTAGCCATAACCAGGCCGGCCGTACTGCAACGAAGGGCCCTGCTGGTACCCCGGGTGCTGGTGCGGTTGGTACGGCTGCTCCCGGTATTGCTGCTGCCGGGGTGCTGCCGGCGGAATGAAGGCGCTCTCGCCCCGATCCTCCCGCTGCAGGAGATTCCCGCGACGGACGGCCATTTTCTCCCGCACCCGGCGGTACGCATCGGTGGGGCGGCCCCCGGGACGGGACAGTGCGCCGTCGGCGAGGCCGATCGTCAGGACCGCGAGCACACCCCAGGCGCCCACCACGAGGAGGGCGGCGGCGGCGTCGGACGGGCGGTGCCAGCCGTTCACGACGGTGAGCATGCCCGTCATGGCCGCCAGAACCCATCCCCAGGTGGCTGTCTTGGCGCGCAACTGCGGGGGAGCGACCAGCAGAAGGGCCACGAGAATCGTGGCCGTGGCTGTGGTGTGACCGGACGGGAACGAATTATGCACAATCTGCTGGATGCCGTAGTCGGGCTTGTCCAGGAGCACGCGTTTGAGGAACTGCGTGGTGAGATTCGCCCCCAGGATCATTCCCAGGCCGACAAGCGCGGGAATCCAGCGGCGCGTGCGCACCGTCCACACGAGAGCCAGAACGGCGGCGGCGATCGACACCAGCTCCGGCATGTGCTGGGCCGCAGCCACGAAGATCCACGGGAAGAAGTTGGTGCGATCGGCCTTGGCCTGCGTCAACGCCTCGTCGTCCAGAGACTGACCCGTCATGGTCATGAGACTGATGTAGCTGGTCAGGGCCACGCAAGCGCTCAGCACCGCCACGGTGAGCAGCGGTCGGATCACGGACGGCAGAGATTTTGAACGAGTGAGCGCGGGAGGGTATGACAACGGGCAGCCTATCGGGGGAAGTCAACGAATTGGGTCGGATCCTGGTGATCGACCATTGCATCATCTTCCCACGGGCGGCTTTGGTGGCGCTGAGAGAAGGC
>NZ_JAUNPE010000256.1 GCF_030536815.1 Kocuria sp. | reverse complement strand
GAACGTAATTCCTACGTCAGGGCGAAAGGACGGATGATCGCCGTGGTGTCTTAGCGGGGCACAGTTGACTGGGGTCGGGCGCTGAGGAACACGTCGATCTCGTCCCGGAGCGGTATCCCGAGCTGCTCGACCCGCACCGTACGCTCGGTCGAGCCGTTCACCCCTGCAACCGGGGTGGGTGCATCAATACCAACATGTCCCCGGGGAACCCTGCATAAAATGTGCGGCTGGGTTTCTTCGAAAGGCCAATTGGCGATGTACAGATTGTGCGGGCTGTGTTCTCGGTGCTCGTCTCGTTGTGGCCAGGTTCAGCAGGTCTGAGGTGGGGGTGGTCCTATTTTTGGTGATCTTCGCATCAACGGGACAGCTCCCGGTTGATGAACTCGATCTCATTGTCGCTACCGATGCCTCGGATCGGGAACGCCACTAAGCGCGCGTCCTTCTTCAACAAACGTGAGGTCTCGACCGCTTCACATCGAGGACATACCATGGTGTCCACAGCTTAGGGCCGCAGCGTTGTCGGCGGGGGCCGGCCTCGGCCAGGCGGAGGGAATCCTATTATGGCTATTCAGTCCCGCTCCACACTCCTGGTCGTGGCAGCAGCCTCGGCGCTCGCCCTGTCGGGATGCGTGACGGTCAACCCGAATCGGGGCGGGGATGAGCAGACCCCGCCGGCCACGACAGCGCCGCTTCAGTTGGATCCGACGACCCCGACCGAACCAACGCTGGAGTCGCCCACCCAGGCTCCTCCGCAATCGGCATCGGTACCGCCGGAGGTGCCGGCCGTCTGGACGGACACCCTCGAACAGGTCAGTACGGGAGTGGTCAAAATCTCGACGGGAACCTGCGACGGGCCCGGGCTCTTGGGCAGCGGCTTCCCTGTGAGTGACACGCTCATCGTCACCAACGCCCACGTCGTCGCGGATGCGGCCGCGGTGACGGTCGGTCAAGCCGCCGCCACCGCGGAAATCATCGGTTACAGCGAGGAGGCGGACCTGGCCCTGCTGCGGGTCGCCGAGCCCGTGGAGGGCCACATCTTTTCCTGGGCCGAGGAGCCGCCTCGTCTTGGTCAGGACGTGTCCGTCCTCGGATATCCCCTCCGGGGTGGGCTCACCAGCGTCCAGGGTGTGGTGAGTAGCCCCAACGCCCGGCCCGAGGGCTTCAGCGACACCGCGCGCTATGTCCAGACCGACGCGGCTGTGAACCCCGGCAACAGCGGTGGGCCGCTGGTGACGATCGACGGGGACGTACTTGGTGTGGTGTTCGCCAAAGGGGTGGCGGGCTCGGCTGGCACGCCCGTAGAGGGTACTGCTTATGCGCTGTCCTACCAGACTGCCCAGTCCATAATCGACGATTGGGCCACCGCCCCGCAGTCGGTGCCATTGGTGGAATGTCCAGTGGTCCCGGGCGTTCCCCAACCCACGGGGGACGTGCCTCTCGACGTGACCGTCGCCTCGGATCACGAAAGCGCGGCAGCGGTGGCGCAGTCACTGGCCCTGCACGGCGACGCCATTAACAGAAGCCAGTACGACGCCGCCTTCGGCCTCTTCACCCCTTCCATGCAAGAGCAGATGGAGGGGGTCGAGGTCTGGCGGGAGGGCCTGCTCACCACCTACTGGCAAGAATTGGCCGTCCTTGACGTCTCGGGGTCTGGTGACACGCTGACGGCGCGGACGTTGGTGCGCACGACGCAGGACGCTGCGGATGGTCCAGACGGCCAGACATGCTCAATCCTTGCTCTCGACTACACCATGGTCCAGGACGAGCAGCGGGGCATCTGGCTCATCAACGAAGTGCAGGAGCGGGAGGATCCCCGGCCCTGCTAATCGAGTGTCTAGCTCCCATGTGACCAACCTCCGCGCGGGGTAGGGGCGGCGCGCTCGTTGACCAGCTGGGACCGCACCGGGGACGGAAGCCGGACGGAAAGACCGGCGATTTCGTCGCCGCCATCGAGTTCGCGGACGCGAGCTCCCGCTCACTGGCAGAGCGGGCAGGCAGCCCTGCTCGGGTTGGAGGAACTGCCCGCGGACCACCTGACGGTGCCGGGTGTGGCCCACGCGAGCGCGGGACGAAACGCGCGCCCAGTAGCTCGGCGAACAACACGCGCTCGGCGTCGGCCGCGTCCTTTCGGGCCCCGGGCCGAGGCCCGAAGGGATGTGGCCCAGAGTCACCTCCCACATCAGCCCTTTCAGTTGGCCCCCGCTGAGCACGCCCGCCTGAGCACCTCCCGGGCCTAGGAGAGCGAGCTCCGCGACCGGGAAAAATGCCGCATAAGGTCCGCGAGCTGCTTCTCGTAACCGCTCCGACATAGCTCCGGAGGGAATAATCCCTTCCCCGCTAGAGTTGAGTAGAGTAGACTCAAGTT
>NZ_JAUNPE010000255.1 GCF_030536815.1 Kocuria sp. | reverse complement strand
CACCCGCGTACTGCAACATGGCGCGCATGATGTACTGCGCGCGCTCGGTGCCCTGAGTCTCGATCAGACCCTTGAAGGATTCGATCCACTCCTGGGTTTCCTCGGAGTTGGCGTCCTCCAGATTATTGGTCAAGCCACTGAGAATGTGGTGGTTGCTGGATGAAGACACTTCAACCTCTCTATCATCGGCTCCGTGAATCGGGGGTGGCCCGGCGAGGAGCGTCATCGGTGCCCGCTGTGGGACGTACCGCTTTGCTCTATATCGTGTCATAAATGGTCAGTGATCATACCGGCAGGCTCTGGTTCCGCGCGTCACATAGAAGTCGTCACAACAATTTGAATCCGCGCTTTCCATGCGGTGGAGCTTGAACGAGACTCGAATCCGGTGTTGTCTTGTATCGCACCGTTTCTATGTTCGGTCCGGCACCCGTCGGCCACGACATCCGTCAGTGCATCGGCACTGTGGGCGGTTGCACGTCTACATCGAGAAGGAGTACATACGGTGAGCGAGGCAAAGGCCCCCGACGAGTCCGCGGTGGACCAGCTCAATTTTAAGGACGGCGACTACGTCCAGGAGTTCGGTTACGACGACGACGTCGACGCTCAGTTGCGGGACCAGATCGAAGCCACCATCGGCTCTGAGCTGTTCGATGACGAGGCCCAGGAAGTGGTGGACGCCGTCATTCTGTGGTGGCGCGACGGCGACGGAGACCTGGTGGACGAACTCGTGGACGTCCAGACGACCCTTGACGAGGGCGGTGTGGTCTGGCTGCTGACCCCCAAGGCCGGCCGCGAAGACCACGTTTCCCCGGCCGACGTGCAAGATGCTGCCCCCACCGCGGGGTTGCACGTGACCACCACCGCGCGGGTTTCCTCGGACTGGTCCGTCACCCGGTTGGCACCCAAGCGCAATTTCTGACCATGTGCGCGATCACCCACCAGCCACGCCAGGAGCTGCTCCCATGATCTCCGTCGGGTCTTCCGCACCGGATTTCACCCTGCCCAACCAGCGCGGCACCGCGGTGACGCTCTCACAACTGCGCGGCAACCCCGCGGTGTTGATCTTCTTCCCGTTCGCGTTCTCACCCGTGTGCACCAGTGAGCTGTGCTATCTGCAGGACCACCCCGAGGTGTTCGAGATGAGCAACGCCAAGGTGCTGGGGATCTCCACCGACAGTTCTTTTACCCTGGACGCTTTCGCACGCCAGGAATCCTATGACTTCGAGTTGCTGTCGGATTTCTGGCCCCACGGTGATGTCAGCCGGCGCTTCGGCGTTCTGTCCGAGGACGGCGGTTACGCCAAGCGGCAGACGTTTGTCCTTGATTCCCAGGGCGTGATCGTGGACGCTTTCGAGTCCGAGGTCACGGAACCCCGGCAATTGGAGCGCCTCGAACAGGCGCTGGCCCAACTCGAGCAGCACTGATGCCCGTTCGGGTGATTCGCGCCGGCTACGGGGCGCCCCTGGACGCGACACAGTTTCCGGATCCTCATGCCCTCGATGCCGCCGCTGGACTGCCAGCGGCGGTTTCCGCGTTGTCGGGACGGCGGTTGGCGGTCCTCACGGGCGCGGGCGTCAGCACCGATTCCGGTATCCCGGACTATCGGGGCCCCGGGGCGAAACCACGAACGCCCATGACCTACCAGCAATTCATGGGCTCGGAACGGATGCGTCGTCATTACTGGGCGCGTAACCAGTTCGGATGGCACTTCGTCGCCCAGGCGAAACCTTCCGAGGCGCACGCGGCCCTGGCGGAATTGGAACACCGGGGCTCGCTCTGCGGAATCATCACCCAGAACATCGACCGGTTGCATCAAAAAGCCGGATGTATCGACGTCCTGGACCTGCACGGCACTCATCAACGGGTGATCTGCACCCGTTGCCGCTCCACCATTCCCCGTGCGGTGTTGTCGGATCGCTTGGATGCGTTGAATCCCGGGTTCTACGACGACGTCGCCACGCGCCACGACATCGAGTACGCGCCGGACGCGGACGCCACCATTGAACACACCGAGCACTTCAACATCCTGGACTGCCCGGTGTGCGGCGGGATCCTCAAACCCGACGTGGTGTTCTTCGGCGAGAACGCGCCGGCGGAGCGGGTGCGTTACGCAAAACTAGTGGTCGACAGGGCCGAGGCACTTCTTGTCGTGGGCACGTCATTGACGGTCAATTCCGGCAAACGGTATGTGCGTCGGGCGGTGAGCAACGGGATTCCCGTGGTCATCGTCAATCACGGGGTCACGGGCTCCGATCACCTGGCCACGGTCAAGGTGGACGCGTTCGTGGGCGGGTTCCTGCGATCGCTCACAAATGAACTGCTCCGTGATCTTGATTGAATCGCCAGAGCTACATAAACTAGAACACGAAGATCCCGTT
>NZ_JAUNPE010000099.1:3244-8215 GCF_030536815.1 Kocuria sp. | reverse complement strand
GGTGTGGACGTCCGCGTGATGGTTCCCAAGGACTCCAACCACATCCTGGCGGACTGGGTGTCCCGTGGCTTCTACGGCCAGCTGCTGGACGCGGACATCACCATCCTGCTGTACGCGGCGGCCATGATTCACGCAAAAACCGCGACGATCGACGGCGAGTGGTCCACCGTGGGCACCGCCAACATCGACCGTTTATCACTGTCGTTCAATTACGAGACCAACGTGGAGATCGTGGACTCGGATTTCGCGGCGGAAATGGAGAAGGTCTTCGAAGCGGACTCCGAGCACTGCGAGATCCTCAGCTCCCCGCGCTGGCGTGATCGTCACCCCATGGCGCGCTTTGCGGAGACGGTGTTGATTCCGCTGCGACCGATCCTCTAACCGCGGCCAGCCACCCAGCCGGAACGCCCCGGGAGGTTACTCGGAACGCCACCAGTCATCGGCTGGGGTCACGGGCACGGTGCGCTTGTGGCGTGATCTCAGGAAGATGGTTTCCAGCTGCTGCGCGACCTCGGCGGTAATCTCCTGACCCTCCAGGTAGTCGTCGATGTCGTCGTAGGTCAATCCCAGTTCGTCCTCGTCCGTGCGACCCGGATTGTCATCGAGCAGGTCCGCAGTGGGCGCCTTGGAGATCAACAATTCCGGGGCCCGCAGGTATTCGAGCAATTGGCGGTTCTGACGTTTGTTCAGGCCGCCCAACGGCAACAGGTCCGCGCCGCCGTCGCCGAATTTCGTGAAGAATCCCGTGACGGATTCCGCGGCGTGATCCGTGCCGATCACCAGCAGGTTGTTGTCCCCGCCGACGGCGTACTGGGCCGTCATACGCACCCTCGCCTTGGTGTTGCCTCGCGTGAAATCGGTCAGCTTTGATCCGGTGGCCGGTTCGTAAGCCTCCTCGAAACCACGCACGGCCGGAGCGACGTCAAAGGTGATCGTGCGGTCCGGCGCAATGAAGGCGAGAGCGGCCTGGGCGTCGTCCTCGTCGTGCTGGACGCCGTGGGGCAGACGCATGGCCATGAACTGGGCGTCCTCACCGTCGGCTCGAAGTCTCGTCACGGCCAGCTGGGCCAGCTTGCCGGCCAACGTGGAGTCCACACCGCCGCTGATCCCCAGAACGAAGCCTCGCGCGCGGGCGGCCCTGAAATAATCACACAGGAAACCCACTCGGCGTTCCACTTCCGTAGCGGGGTCGATCTGCGGTTTCACACCGAGTTCGGAAATGATCTGAGCCTGCAATTCACGCATGCGGATATGGTAACTCCCCAGTGTTTCGCAGGCGTTTCATGTCTGCACCCTCCGCTCCTCAAGGGTGATCACTGGCCCGCATGAGATGCTGATCACATGAGTGAAAACACCGAGTACGAGACCATTTTGGTGACCCGTGACGGCCGCGTTGGCGTCATCACCTTGAACCGGCCCAAGGCGCTCAATGCCTTGAACGAGCAGACCATGAATGACGTGGTCACCGCCGCCACCGAGCTCGATCGCGACCCGGATATCGGCGCCATTGTCCTGACCGGTTCCGAGAAGGCGTTTGCCGCGGGTGCTGACATCAAGGAAATGGCTACCAAATCGGCTGCCGAGATGTACCGCGTGGACTTCTTTTCACCCTGGGAGGCCTTCGCTCACTTGCGCACCCCCAAGATTGCAGCCGTGGCGGGTTACGCATTGGGTGGTGGTTGCGAATTGGCCATGATGTGCGACCTGATCATCGCCGCGGACACCGCCACGTTCGGTCAGCCCGAGATCAATCTGGGGGTCATCCCCGGAATGGGCGGCACCCAGCGCTTGACGCGCGCGATCGGTAAGGCCAAGGCCATGGACATGATTCTGACCGCCCGCCAGATGGATGCGGAAGAAGCCGAACGTTCCGGTCTGGTGGCCCGCGTGGTCCCGGCAGACCAGCTTCTGGAGACCGCCAACGACGTCGCTCGCACCATTGCAGGCCTGTCCAAACCCGTTGCCCAGCATGCCGTGGAGTCCGTGAACGCGGCCTACGAAACCACGCTCCAGCAGGGTGTGCAGTACGAACGCCGCGTGTTCCACGGCCTGTTCTCGACCGCGGACCAGAAGGAAGGCATGACCGCCTTCAGCGAGAAGCGCAAGGCGAACTTCACCCACGAATGAGCGAGTCGCCCGCGCCCTGTATCCGCATGTGCGGAGTGCGGGACAGCAAATGTCTGTAAATGCGGATATTATGGCACCATGACACACATTCGCGTGGCGGACGCCGCGCTGTTCCTGGGCGTCAGTGATGACACCATTCGGCGGTGGATCGATCAGGGAGTCCTGTCCAAACTCAGCGGGCCGTCCGGCCACACCGGGGTGGACGGACTGGAGCTTGCGCAGCTGGCCAAGAAGCAGGCCACCAATCCCAAGGATCCCGCGGTGATCGCGGGTTCGGCGCGCAACCGGCTGGTGGGGCTGGTGACCTCCGTGGTGTCCGATACCGTCATGTCCCAGGTCGAGTTGCAGTGCGGTCCGCATCGCATTGTGTCCTTGATCAGCACCGAAGCGGTTCGGGAACTGAATCTCGAACCCGGATCGGTGGCCACCGCCGTGGTCAAGGCCACGGCGGTGTCGATAGAAACCGCGGCCCAATCATGATGAGCCGGGTGAAGGCTCTCAAGGCCGCCGCGATTACCGCCGTGCTGGGCGCGGTTCTCGCGGGATGCGGATCCCCGAGCAGCGGTGGCGGCAATGCGGGCGGGTCCGCGGCAGCGTCGTCGGACGGGGATCGGACGCTGACCGTCTATGCGGCGGCATCCCTGGCGGACACGTTCGACCAGCTGGGCAGGGATTTCGAGGAAGCCCACCCGGGCACCACGGTGGCGCTCAATTACGGCGGTTCCTCCGGGCTGGCGCAGCAATTGATCGAGGGCGCGCCGGCGGACGTATTCGCATCGGCGGACCAAAAGAACATGACAAAGCTGACGGACGCCCAGCTCAATGACGGTGAGCCCACGATTTTCGCGACCAACACGCTGACCATTGTGGTACCCACGGATAATCCGGCTGACATCACCTCTTTCGACGACCTGCACAAGGACGGGGTCAAGCTGGTCACGTGTGCCCCCGAGGTGCCGTGCGGTTCGGCCACCCAGACCGTTGAGAAGGCCAATGGCGTGACCCTCGAACCCGTCAGCGAGGAGGGTTCCGTCACCGACGTGCTCGGTAAAGTGACCTCCGGTCAGGCGGACGCCGGGATCGTCTACGTGACCGACGCCAAGTCCGCCGGGGACAAGATCCAGACCGTAGACCTGCCCAAGGCTGACCAGGCCGTCAATGAATACCCGATCGTCAGTCTCAAGGATTCGAAGAACGCGGAGTTGGCCGCCGAGTTCGAGAAGTTCGTCACCGGGCCCCAGGGCGAGGAGGCCCTGCAGAAGGCCGGTTTCGGCGCGCCGTGATCGGCCGAGGTTTCCACAGCGCGCCCCGGTGGGCGGTCGTCCCGGCCGCTCTCGGGGCGCTACTGGTGCTTTTGCCGCTGCTGGGCATGCTCCTGCGGGTGGACTGGGCCCGGCTGCCCGAGCTGCTGACCTCCCAGGCATCGGTCACCGCGTTGCTGCTCACCCTGCGCACGGCGTTCGTTTCCACCCTCCTGTGCCTCGCGCTGGGGTGCCCCTTGGCGCTGGTGCTTGCCCGTTGGCAGGGCCGGTGTCTGGGGCTCCTCCGGTCCCTGGTGCTGTTGCCGCTGGTGTTACCGCCGGTGGTGGGCGGTATCGCGCTGCTGTACACGTTCGGCCGCATGGGGCTGCTGGGTCCGTCACTACGGGTGCTCGGCGTCGATATCGCCTTCACGACCACGGCGGTGGTCCTGGCCCAGACCTTCGTGGCGCTGCCCTTCCTGGTGGTGTCCCTCGAAGGGGCACTGCGTACCGTGGGCACCCGCTATGAGGAGATCGCCGCGGGCCTCGGGTCGTCCCCCACCCGCACGCTGTGGCGCGTCACGCTTCCGCTGGCTGCACCGGCGCTGTTGTCCGGCGCGGCGCTGTCCTTTGCGCGCTGCCTGGGGGAGTTCGGGGCCACGCTCACGTTCGCCGGCAGTCTGGAGGGGGTCACGCGCACCCTCCCGTTGGAGATTTACCTGCAGCGCGAGGTGGACCCGGACACGGCCGTGGCGCTCTCGTTGTTGCTCGTGGTCGTCGCGCTGCTCGTGGTGAGCCTCAGCGCGCCCTCCCGACGACGCCGCGGCGCCGGGTTCCGCGCCGGGCTCTTCCGGTGGGCGCGTGAGGCGGTTCCGGCCCGGGCCGCCGCCCGGTCGGAGGTGCCCGCCGAAGGAGCGGGAGAAACCACCGACAGGGAGGCCCCGCGCCATCCGGATCTCAGCTCAACAGGACGTGTTTCATCGAGGGCCGCGGGAGGAGTCGGGCTGGATGCCCACGTGGTCGTTGCGGAGCGAGGAACCGCCGCCGAGCTGAGCGTGGAATCCGGACGGACCGTTGCCCTGATCGGGCCCAACGGGGTGGGCAAGTCCACGGTGTTCGCTGTGGTCGCTGGCCTGTTGACCCCGAGCGCGGGACGTGTGCGGGTCGGCGGCCGCAGTGTCGTCATTGTGGCGGCCGACGAGCGGACGCTGTGGGTTCCGGCCCACAAGCGGGGGGTTGCACTCATGGCGCAGGAGGCGCGGCTGTTCCCGCATCTGAGTGTGCTGGACAACGTGGCATTCGGGATGCGGTGCAAGGGGCTGTCCCGAACGGCGGCGCGGAAGGGGGCCATGGCGTGGCTGCGAGAGGTCGGCGCAGAGCGGTTCTCCCAGCGTAGGCCGGACGAACTGTCCGGCGGGCAGGCGCAGCGGGTCGCGATTGCCAGGGTGCTGGCCGCGGAGCCGGACGTGGTGCTGTTGGACGAGCCTCTCAGCGCCCTGGACGTGACCGCCCGCCCGGAAATCAGGAGCGTACTCAAGCGGGTGCTCACCGACCGGACCGCGGTAATCATCACTCATGACGCGGATGACGTGGCGGAGCTGGC
>NZ_JAUNPE010000099.1:0-3144 GCF_030536815.1 Kocuria sp. | reverse complement strand
TCAACGCCCCGGAACATCGCGGCGTCGGAAGGCCGCGATTGCCAGGGCGACCGCCAGAAGGGCGGCCGTCGTGACCCAGGTGAGGGCAGCGGCGTCGGCGACGGAATCGGTGGCCAGGCGTGCCACGTGATGGAACGGCGAGAGATCGGCAACCCATGACGGAACGTTCAGGAGCGGCCCCAGGATGGCGATGACCACCACGAAAAGCACCGGCACCCACCCGAGCACGGTGAGGCGGGGTGAGAGCGCGTAGACCAGCGCGGCAATGGACGTGAGCAGGGCCAGGGACGGAAGGTACGTGGCCCAGGTCAGCAGGAGATCCGAGTACACGGAGTCGAGCGTGATCACAGCGTCCGTGGTGGCGGCCAGGACCAGGGTGCTCAGAAACAAGACCGTGGCGGACACGACAAGTGCCAGTGCCCACCAGCCCAGCAGCCACCGCATCCGGGCGATGGGAAGTGACAACACCAGTTCGGTGCGAGTTTCCGTCTCCTCGCCGTGGAGCCGGGACACCAGGGCCACGGCGAGGGCCGCGGCACCGCATGCCAAGGTGGTCATGGCGAGATCCAGATAGCCCTGAACGGCGCGGTCCGAGCCACCCATGAGCGCCTGGTAGGACGGCGGGAGGTCCCCGAACGAATCTCGCATGGACGGCGCCAAGGTTCCGTAGGTCACGGCCAGGAGCACCAGGGCAATCAACCATGTGAGGCTGGAGGTTCGGGTGAGCCGGAGCCCGAGGCCCAGCGGCCCGCGCAGGTATCCGACGGCGTGGGCTCGCCCGGAGCGTTGCGGCAGCAGCCCGGCATCCAGGTCGCGGCGCGACTGCAGGGTCATTGCGGCCAGGGTGAGCACCAGGGAGAGCCCCACGGCCGGCAGGAGCGGCCACCAGCGTAGCTCCACAAAGGCGCGCGTCTGCATCGCCCAGGCAATGGGTGAGAACCAGGAAAGCCAACTGCCGTGCATCTCCATGATGTCGCCGACCCCGCGCACCACCACTGCCGCCCCCAGCACCGCAAGTCCGAGTCCCATGGCCCCGCGGGGAGTGGAGGACAACTGCGCGCACAGCAATCCCACCGCGCCGAAGACCAATACCTGCAGGCCGATTCCCGCACCGTAGGCCACGCTGTCCCGAACGGGCAGCTCCAGGGTGAGCATCGACCCGGCGCACACCACCATGATCAAGGTGGCGGTGATGATCAGCATGAGTGTTGCCGCCGCCGGCGCTGCGTGACGCCCCACCCGGGTGGATCGCAATAACTCGATGCGCCCGGCGGACTCTTCGCCCCGCGTGTGCCGCACGGCCATCTGCAGGGCCATGATCGCGACGGCCACCACGATGAACAGCGTGTATTCATTGGCCATCATGGCCCCCACGGTGTAGTCGTCCAGGCCGTAACCGGGTCCGCCCAGGAAAATGCCACTCGGCTGGCCCATGAGGGTGGCACGCACCTGGCGTTCGGCGGGGCTCGAAAAGACTTGCGCGAGTTCTTGTCCGCCCCCGGCCAGCAGCAGCCCCACGGCAACGAGCCACACGGGCACGCGGATGCGGTCACGTTTCAGGGCCAACCGCAGCAGGGTGGCCGTGCCGTGCAGTTCGCGTGTCATGGCGCGCCCGGTTCCGCACGGTAGTGGCGCATGAACAGCTCTTCGAGTGAGGCGGGGGCAACGTTGAGTTGTCGCACGTGCAGAGCGTGCAAGCCCGGGAGAAGGTCCTGCAGGGCGGCGGGTTCCACCTGCCCGGTGATGTGGAAGCCCTCCGCCATCTCGTGCACCTGCAGATGGTGCAGGCCCATAGCGTCATCGAGCAGCGCGGGATCGTGGGCCGTGATCACATCAATGGTCACCCGGGTGAGGTGACGCATTTCCTCCAGGCGCCCCTGCTCGACCACGGTGCCCTCACGGATGATGGCCACGGTGTCGCAGAGCTGTTCCACCTCGGAGAGGATGTGGCTGGACAACAGCACGGACACCCCGTCTGCACGGCGCCGCCGAACAACCTCCTGGAACTCACGTTCCATGAGCGGATCCAACCCGGAGGTGGGCTCGTCCAGGACCAACAACTGCGCATCCGAGGCGAGCGCGGCGATCAGGGCCACCTTCTGCCGGTTGCCCTTGGAATACGCCCGCGACTTCTTGCGGGGGTCCAGTTGAAACCGCTCGGTCAGTTCCGCCACTGCCCCCTGTCGCGTACCACCGCGCATCCGGCACAGCAGGTCGATGCATTCCCCACCGGTCAGCCCGGGCCACAGGTTCACATCGCCGGGCACGTAGGCCAGGTGTCGATGGGCCTCCACCGCGTCACCCCAGGCCTGTCGACCGAGCACGGTCGCGGTCCCGGAGTCCGCGCGCAGCAACCCCAACAGGATCCGAATGGTCGTCGACTTTCCCGAGCCGTTGGGACCCAGGAACCCCGCGATCACACCGCGTGGAATCTGCAGATCCACGCCGTTGAGCACGTGCGCCTTCCCGAAGGACTTGTGTACGCCCCGCAGGTCAACGGCCAGCTCGGCGGGGTCCGCCGGTTCGACGGTTCGCGACTTTTCGCTGCCGCCGACGCCGCGCTCGCCGTGCCCCGCGCGCTCACCCGGCGGGGCGGCGTCGTCAATCGAAGTAGTGGGTGCTCGGTGACGGGGATGGGAAGGCATGATGCACGGCCTCTGCGGAACGGTTCACGAAACGTGATACCTCTATGTTGCACCCGTCACGGGGGTTTGGGAGGGTTGGAGCGGTTTTATCTTTCGTCTTCTACAGGAGTGCTCATGACCCGCCGCCAGAGAATCATGCCCGCAGCGCTGCCCTCCCACGTTGCGGACAACAACGCCTACTCGTACGGCGTGCTGGACGGGGACACGCTGCACGTATCCGGCATGGTCGCGTTCGCCCCGGACGGTTCCTACGTGGGCGAGGGCGACATCACCGCCCAGGCCACGCAGGTCTTCGACAACCTGCGTGCCGTGGTCGTTGAGGCCGGCGGCACCCTGGAGGACGTGGTCTCCACGACCACCTATCTCGCCTCCGCGGACTACGCGGGCGCGGTGGGCGAGGTGCGCAAGACGTACTTCACCGGCGACGTTCCGCCCACCTCCACGGTGGTGGTCGCCCCCATGGCGCGCGAGCAGTTCATGGTCGAGGTCTCCGCGATCG
>NZ_JAUNPE010000254.1 GCF_030536815.1 Kocuria sp. | reverse complement strand
GCCATGAACAGGTTGCTCGGGCCGGGCTCCGGTTTTGTTGCGTTGTACTGGGAGATGGCCCCGCACATCGCCACGCGCCCATACTTACGCAGCGCCCCGATCGCCGCTTGAAGGTGATCACCGCCCACATTGTCGTAGTACACGTCGATTCCGTCGGGGGCGGCCTTCTGCAGTAACTCGTTGACGTCGCCCTCTTTGTAGTTGAAGGCCTCATCGAAACCCAATTCCTTCACGCGGGCAATCTTCTCGGCCGAACCGGCCGAACCAATAACCTTGGACGCCCCCAGCGCCTTGGCGATCTGGCCCACGGCCGAGCCGACGGCGCCGGCGGCGCCCGAGACGAACACGACGTCGCCCTTCTTGAACTTCGCGATTTCCGTGAGCCCCACGTAGGCGGTGAGGCCGGGCATGCCGAGGATGCCCAGGTACTTGGACGCGGAGGCGGCGTCGACATCGACGACGGTCGCGGCGGCGTCGTCGACCACCGCGAATTCGCGCCACCCGAGGGAGTGCAGGACATGATCGCCCACCGTGATGCTGTCGGACTCGGATGCGATCACGGTCCCGACGGCAGCGCCTTCGAGCGGCTCGTCGATCTGGAACGGCGGGATGTAGGACTTGGTGTCGTTCATGCGGCCGCGCATGTAGGGGTCCACGGACATGACCTCGTTCTGCACGAGAACCTGGCCGGACTGCAAGGTGGGCAGTACGGCAGTTTCGAGACGGAAGTTCTCGTCCGTGGGCGTTCCGTGCGGGCGCGCGGCCAGGACGATCTGTCGGGTTTCGGTAGGTGTTTGGGTGGGTGCCATGAAAATTCCCCCGTGGTGATGTTGGAGATGGTGCACTTCGGTTAAACGCAGTGCGATGCTTCCACCCTGTGCTGGAAACTTCATCAACATGAGGACTGCTAGGGGGAGGGATTGTCGATATGCCCCGGGTAAGGCGGCGAGGGCCAATGGGTGGGGTGCGGGGCAGCTCGGGCCACGCCTGATGTCGCCGTGCGTCCGGGCGGGCCAGTACTGTCCGGGCGGCGCAAGAGATTACTTGGGATTGTTGAACAATCTGTCGTACGCACGTACCGTTGTGACCCAGTTCACGAGAACGAGTACATCCACGCTCACCACTCACCCACAGCACGGAGATCAACGTGTCGAACATAGCCCACAAGGCGACAAGCACCGCCGGTTCCTCAGCCACAACAGCCACGGACCGACGCGAAGACATACACAGAGCCGGCCGCGTAGCCAACAAACGCTTTGAGACGAACTGGACCATCTCCCTCTTCGGGACAGCCGTGGGCGCGGGAGTCCTGTTCCTGCCCATCAATGCCGGTCTGGGGGGTCTGTGGCCACTGTTGATCGTGACCCTCCTCATCGGCCCCATGACCTATTTGTCCCACCGGGCGCTTTCGCGTTTCGTCTGCGCATCCCCGGTCCCGGGCGAGGACATCACCGTGGTAGCCCGCAAGACATTCGGCGAGGGGGTGGGCCGGGTGATCACCGTGCTGTACTTCCTGGCCATCTTCCCCATTGTCCTGATCTACGGGGTGGGTATCACCAACACCGTGGACAGCCTCATGGTCAACCAGCTGGGACTGCCGTCCGTGCCGCGGTGGTTGCTCTCCGGGTTGTTGATCGCGCTGATGATGCTGGTGATGCTGGCCAGCCAGCGCATCATGTTGATCGTCACGCAATGGCTGGTCTACCCGCTGATCCTGATCCTGCTCGGCGTGAGCCTGTATCTCATCCCCGGCTGGAACCTCAAGGGTTTCGGCGGTGTGCCCTCGTTCGGCGAGTTGGCGATGTCCATTTGGATAATCATCCCGGTGCTGGTGTTCGCCTTCAACCACTCTCCCGCGATCTCGCAGTTCTCCGTTGCTTTGAAGCGCGAATACGGCGCCGGGGCGTCGGAGCGGGCGTCGGCGGTGCTGAAGCGCAGCACCTTGTTGCTGGTGATCTTCACCATGGGCTTCGTGTGGTCCTGCGTGCTGGCCCTCGGCCCCACCGGCCTACAGGCCGCCAAGGATCAGAACCTGCCGGTACTGTCCTACCTGGCCAATGAGCACGGCAGTCCGTTCATCGCCTACCTTGGCCCGGCGGTGGCGCTGGCCGCCATTGCGTCATCCTTCTTCGGTCACTACTTGGGTGCAGCCGAGGGCGCCGCGGGTATCGTGCGCTCCATGGTGGACCGTGACGGCTCTCGCGTCAGCGACAAGAACCTGAACATCGCCATTGCCGTGTTCATCTTCTTGACCACCTGGCTGGCCGCCATCCTGAACCCCAGCATTCTTTCGCTCATCGAGTCCATTGCGGGTCCGATCATCGCAATTATTCTCTACCTGATGCCCATGTATGCCATCCGCAAGCTCCCGGCGTTGGAACCCTACCGCGGCAAGCT
>NZ_JAUNPE010000098.1 GCF_030536815.1 Kocuria sp. | reverse complement strand
CGTGATCTTGATTGAATCGCCAGAGCTACATAAACTAGAACACGAAGATCCCGTTGGGACTGCGGAGGGGAAGCCGCGGTACCAACGGGATTCTTTGCGTTCGGGGTTCGTGCTACTTCTTCTCGGGGTCGATCACTGCCTTGGCCGCCTGTGCGTCCCGGCACTGCTGGGCCCACAGGGCAGCACCCACGATTCCCGCGTTATTGCGCAGTGAGGCAATTTCCACCGGGGTCTTCAGGTCCAGGTACGGCACGAACTTCTCGGAGTTCTTGGACACACCGCCGCCAATGATGAACAGGGACGGGGAGAACAGGAACTCCACGTGGGAGAAATACCGCTGCAGTCGCTTCTTGGCCCATTTCTTCCACGGTAGATCCTCGCGTTCGCGAGCCGCTGCCGATGCCTGGGTCTCGGCGTCGTGGCCGTCGATTTCCAGGTGGCCCAGCTCGGCGTTGGGAACCAGCTGGCCGTTGAGGATCATTGCGGATCCGATGCCGGTGCCCAGGGTGATGACCATGACCAAACCGGTCTTGTCGCGGCCCGCGCCGTAGTACGCCTCCGCCAACCCGGCGCCGTCGGCGTCGTTGAGAGCCTCCACTTCACGGCCCAGGGTTTCGGTCATGAGCGCATCCACGTTGGTGTTGATCCATGACTTGTCCACGTTGGCGGCCGAGAGCGCCACGCCGTCCTTGATGATGGCCGGGAACACGATGCCCACGTGCGAGTCCGGAGCCGGGGCGTCGGGGCGGGACTGCAGTTCGTCCACGATCTGCTTGACCACGGTGGCCACGGCCTCCGGGGTGGCAGGCTTGGGCGTGGGGATGCGGAACCGGTCGCCCACGAGCTCCCCGGTCCTGAGATCGACGATCCCGCCCTTGGTGCCGGTACCGCCGATATCAACTCCGATGCCGAGCGTCGAAGGGGCCTTCGAAGGGTTGGTGGGGCTCATGAACGGTCCTCTCGGTTCACGGTGAAACCAGGTGGTCAGGGGCAGTGTTCGACCCCCGAATGTGCGGTTAGTTTACGGCAGGGTGAGTACGTCCACGCCGTCTTCTGTCACAGCCATGGTGTGTTCGAATTGGGCGGTGCGGCGCTTGTCGGACGTGGTGATGGTCCAGTCGTCCTCCCACTGGTCCCACGCAATCGATCCCAGGGTGAGCATGGGCTCGATCGTGAAGATCATTCCCGGCGTCATCTCGGTGTTGTAACTGGGCGCGGCGTCGTAGTGGGGGATGATCAGACCCGAGTGAAATTCTCGCCCCACGCCGTGTCCGGTGAAGTCGCGCACCACACCGTAGTTGAATCGCTTGGCGTACTTCTCGATGACACGTCCGATCACGTTGATCTCACGGCCCGGACGCACGGCCTTGATGGCGCGGTTGGTGGCTTCGCGAGTGCGCTCCACCAGGAGGCGGGAGTCCTCGTCCACGTCTCCCACCAGGAAGGTCGCATTGGTGTCCCCGTGCATGCCGTTCTTGTACGCGGTGACATCCAGATTCACGATGTCACCGTCCTCGAGCACGGTGGAGTCCGGAATTCCGTGGCAAATGACCTCGTTGAGGGAGGTGCAAATCGACTTGCGGAAGCCCCGGTAGTCCAGGCACGAAGGGTAGGCCCCGTGATCGCACATGTATTCGTGGGCCAGGCGGTCCAGTTCATCCGTGGTGACCCCGGGTTGGGCTGCCGCTCCGGCCAGCTCCAGGGCCCGCGCCGCGATCCGACCGGCCTCACGGACCACTTCGATTTCCTCGGGGGTGTAGATGTTGGAGCCGTTGCCCTCGTTGGGGTCCATGCGACCCACGTACTCGGGGCGGGGGATGACCGCGGGGACGGACCGGGAGGAACCGATGATCCCCGGTTTCAGATCACCGATCGGCGCGGTGGAACCGGGGGCTGGGGCCAGATTGTGCGATGTCACGGTGGGTCGTTGCCTCCAACGGGTTGAAAAGGTGGGTGCCGAGCCGGCGCGAGTGCGGGCTCGGGGTGTGTCTTGGCACTAGCCTAATCCTTAGACGCTCGGAGCAGAGCCGAGCCGAGGTCCCGGGGTTTTGCACCTTCGGACCCACCGACCGACAGGGCGCGCAGCGCCGGGAGAGTGAGGCAAAGTCATGGCCGAGTACTGGTACAACCTGTACACCAAGCAGGTGGAAGAGGGTCCCAAGGACGACTACCGCCAGCTCATGGGTCCGTACGCCACTCGTGAGGAAGCATCACGTGCGTTGAAGACCGCGGCGGAGAACACCAAGCGCTGGGATGACGAGGACGCCGCCTACAAGGGCGACTGAGCTACCCCGAGATCAACGGTGGCCCGGACCTCGTGGTCCGGGCCACCGCCATCCTCACATCGATATCAGCCGCGGAAGCTGTGCTCCTCGGCCGGGAACCGACCGGACTTCACGTCTGTCACGTAGCTACCCACGGCATCCCCGATGGTCTGGGACAACTGAGCGTACTGCTTGACGAAGCGCGGCATGCGTCCGGTTCGCAGTCCCAGCATGTCCTGCCACACGAGCACCTGCCCCGTGGTGGAATTTCCGGCGCCAATACCCACGGTGGGGATGACAAGAACGTCCTCGACCTGGGCTGCGGCGTCCGCGGAGACCATCTCGAGGACCACGGCGAACGCCCCGGCCGCCTGCACGGCCTGAGCGTCAGCAATCAGCGTGGCCGCGGCGTCGCCCTTGCCCTGCACCCGATAACCACCCAGGGCGTGCTCGGATTGGGGAGTGAAGCCCACGTGGCCCATCACGGGGATGCCGGCACGCACCACGGCGGCCACGTGGTCGCAGAGTTCCGCACCCGCCTCGATCTTGACGGCGTGGGCACCGGTTTCTTTCATGATGCGCACGGAGGAGCGGACGGCCTGTTCCGGGGACTCCTCGTAGGAACCGAAGGGCAGGTCCACGACCACCAGGGCGCGTTGGGCGGCGCGGGAGACCGCGGCGGCCAACGGGATCATCTGGTCGAGCGTGACCGGAAGGGTGGTTTCGTAGCCCAGCACATTGTTGCCCGCGGAGTCTCCCACGAGCAGAACGTCCACGCCGGCGCCGTCGAAAATTGCGGCCGTCAAGGCGTCATAACTGGTGAGCATCGCGAATTTCTCGCCCTGTGCCTTGGCCCGCTGCAAGTGCACGGTGCGCACGCGCGTCACCTCGCTCAGTGACGATGTCGAGGCGGCTTGATCTGACGGGGGTATAGCGGTCATTGGTCCAGGGTACCGCCGCCGACGACGCCGCACTCGCCGTGAGAATCCACGTCGTGTCAGCGCGCGGGGCCTGCCGTTAGAGTTGGGGGAGCGGCTCAGCGGTGACGCAGACGTCACGGGGCCGCAAGCACATCCGCAACACGGTCGAGATACCCGAGGTGGCCCCACATGGATCGGCAGCAGGAATTCGTTTTGCGAACCATTGAGGATCGCGACGTGCGATTCGTGCGTCTGTGGTTCACCGATGTCGTGGGAACGCTCAAGTCCGTGGCGCTGGCCCCGGCGGAGGTGGAGGCCGCTTTCGACGAGGGCCTGGGCTTTGACGGCTCGTCCATCGAGGGGCTCTCGCGCGTGTACGAATCCGACATGCTGCTCCAGCCGGACCCCTCCACCTTCCAGTTGCTGCCCTGGCGCGGGGACGACGAACCCACCTCCCGGATGTTCTGCGACCTCAAGACCCCGGACGGGGAGCCCTCGGCCTCCGATCCGCGCGGTGTGCTCCGTCGAGTCCTGACCAAGGCCGCGGACATGGGCTTCACGTGCTACACCGCTCCGGAGATCGAGTTCTATCTGCTGCGGTCCTCGGAGCTGGACGCCAAGACCGGTGAGCCCACGCCCGTGGACTACGAAGGCTACTTCGACCACGTGCCCGGTGGTGTGGTCCAGGACTTCCGCCGCACCGCGGTGAACATGCTCGAAGCCGTGGGAATTTCCGTGGAGTTCTCCCATCATGAGGCCGGGCCCGGGCAGAACGAGATCGACCTGCGCTACGCGGACGCCCTGCAGACCGCGGACAACATCATGACGTTCCGCACGATCATCAAGGAAGTGGCGCTGTCCCAGGGCATTTACGCGACCTTCATGCCCAAGCCCTTCTCCCGTCAGCCCGGTTCGGGCATGCACACCCACTTCTCGTTGTTCGAGGGGGACACCAACGCGTTCTACGAAGCCGGCGCGGAGTTCCGGCTGTCCAAGGTCGGCCGTCACTTCATTGCCGGACTGTTGCGCCACGCACCCGAGTTCACCTCGGTCACCAACCAGTTCGTGAACTCCTACAAGCGGCTGTGGGCCGGCGACGAAGCACCGTCCTACATGTCCTGGGGTCACAACAACCGTTCCGCCCTGGTGCGGGTGCCGCTGTACAAGCCGGACAAGGTGCAGTCCTCGCGCATCGAGTACCGCGGTATCGATTCCGCCACCAACCCGTACCTCTCCTATGCGGCGTTGTTGGGGGCGGGGCTCAAGGGCATCGAGAACGAGTACGAGCTGCCGCCGGTGGAAATGGACGATGTGTTCGCCATGAGTAGTGCCGAGCGCCGCGCCGTGGGCCACCAGCCGCTGCCCACGAGCCTGCACGAGGCCATCCGGCAGACCGAGGATTCGGAGTTCATGGCGGAGCTGCTCGGGGAGCAGGTTTTCGACTACTTCCTGCGCAACAAGCGCCGAGATTGGGACAACTACCGGGTGGAGGTCAGCCCCTACGAGCTGCGGACCAACCTGGGAATCCTGTAAGCGTGGCCGGCATGAGTGCCACGGACGGAACCGCCAGGGAACGCGCAGAAAAGGTCTCGGCCCAACGGCTGATCTCCATTGGTTTTGCAGACGTCACCAACGCGCGGCGCTGGCTGGGTTTCCGCGAACTCGACGGCGTCGATCTGCAGCTGCTGCTCAACGGCCTGGCGCATTCCGCCTCCCCGGACGTGGCACTGCAGCTGATCGTCCGGTTGATCGAACAGCATCCCGAGATCGCGAAACGGGTCAACGGGGACCCGGCCAAGTCCGAAACCATGTTCCGGTTGTTGGGCGCCTCCGAGGCGCTCGGCGAATTCCTGCTGCGGGCCCCGCAGAACCTGGATCTGCTGGACATCGAACCGCAGGACCAGCCGGGACACGACAACGCGGACGTCTTCCGGGACGCCCTGTTGGAATCGGTGGGTGCGGATCCCGAGTCCGAGACCCCCACCGCCACCGAAACCGGCGCGGAAGCCTACAAAGCGTTACGGGTCGCGTACCGGCGGGGTATCACCAAGGTCGCAATTCGCGACGTCGGCGCCTTGGACCCGGTGGACTACATGCCGTCCCTGGGGCGCCAGCTCGCCGATCTGGCCGGTGCCGCCCTTGAGGCGGGTCTGGCCGTTGCGCGAGCGGAAGCCAACGAGCACTGGGACCGGGCCCTGGTCGATCAGGTGCGCCTGGCCGTGATCGGGATGGGCAAGTGTGGTGCCCGCGAACTGAACTATATTTCCGACGTGGACGTCGTGTACGTCGTCGACATCAAGGCCACCGGCCAGGAGGAGAAGCCGGACGAGCAGCTGGCCACGGAAATCGCCACGAGCCTGGCGTCCGGCATGGCACACGCCGTCATGACGACCGGTCCGGAACCGGCCCTGTGGGAAGTCGACGCCAACCTCCGGCCCGAGGGCAAGGACGGGCCGCTCGTGCGCACGCTGGATTCGCACGTGCAGTACTACAAACGCTGGGCCAAGTCCTGGGAGTTCCAAGCGCTGCTCAAGGCCCGATCCATCGCGGGTGACGCCGAACTGGGCGAGCGTTACGAAGCCGCCATCGGGCCGTTCGTCTGGTCGTCGGCGGAGCGCGAGGGTTTCGTGGAGTCCGTCCAGGCCATGCGACGCCGTGTCACGGACAATATTCCCGAAGCGGACCGCGACCGACAGATCAAGTTGGGCCCGGGAGGCCTGCGCGACGTCGAATTCACGGTGCAGTTGCTGCAGCTCGTCCACGGGCGCAGCGATGAAACGGTGCGCACCAAGGCCACCACCGATTCTCTCGTGGCGCTGTCCGCGGGCGGTTACATTTCTCGCAGTGATGGCGACGAGTTCCACCGCAACTACCGGTGGCTGCGCTTGCTCGAACACCGTATCCAGCTGTTCCGTATGCGCCGAACCCACCTGATGCCGCGCGATGAACGGGAGCTGTCCGTGGTGGCCCGGTCCGTGGATGGAGCGGGAGAGCACACCCACCCCACGGGTAAGGCCCTGGGCGAGAATTGGACCAAGGTCAAGCGGTCGGTGCGCACCATGCACGAGCGGATTTTCTACCGCCCGATCCTGGCCGCGCTCGCCAACGCCCCCGCGGACACCACGCTCACGACCGAATCCGCCCTGGATCGTCTGGCGGCCCTGGGATACCAGGACACCAAGGCGGCAAAGCGTCACATCGAGGCTCTCTCCAGGGGCGTCAGCCGCCGGGCGGAGATCCTCCGCACCCTGCTGCCCGTGCTGCTGGATTGGATCGCGCAGGGCGTGGACCCGGACGCCGGTCTGCTCAACTTCCGAAAGATCTCCGAGTCCATGGGCAACACCCCGTGGTTCCTGCGGTTGTTGCGCGACTCCAACGCGGCGGCCGAGCGGCTGTGCCAGATCCTGTCCAGTTCCCGGTACGTCTCGGACCTACTGGAAACCTCTCCGCAGTCGATCGCGTGGCTCGGGGACGACCCCCAGCTGCGCCCGCGCACCCTGGATGAACTCGCCAAGGAAATGCGCACACAGCTGCAACGGCACCCCGAACCGGACGAGGCCATTCGCGCGATCCGGCAGGTCCGACGCCGCGAGCAGTTACGCATCGCGCTCGCCGACACGAGCGGCCTGGCCTCGGTAGAGACGGTCGTGGCGGGACTCTCGGACGTTGACCAGGCCACCGTGATGGGTGCGTTGTACATTGCGCAGCGGGAGTTCTGCGAAGGCGGGGACAAGGAACACTTGGCGGACGTGATGGTCGTGGCCATGGGCCGCCAGGGTGGGCGGGAGATCGGTTACGGATCGGACGCGGACGTCATGTACGCCTTCGAGCCGCGCGAGGGAGCCGAGTCCGGTGACGCTCGGTCCCAGGCCGAGAAGATCTTCTTGCGCATGGTGCAGCTGCTCAAGATGCCGTGCAAGCCACCCATCATTGCCGAGCGGACATTGGAAATTGATAATGACCTGCGGCCCGAGGGTAAGCAGGGGCCCATGGCGCGTTCGGTGGAATCCTTTGCCCAGTACTACGACCGGTGGGCTCAGACATGGGAGTTCCAGGCTCTCACACGAGCTCGCTACATGGCGGGCAACGAGGACGTCGCGGCAGCGCTCGTTCGCGTGTTCGACCGGTTTCGGTACCCGGCCGATTTCACCGAGCGTCAGCTCATCGACGTGCGCCGTATGAAGGCCCGCGTGGAGAACGAACGGATGCCGCGCGGAGCGGATCCCAACCGGCAGCTGAAGTTGGGCCGCGGTGGGCTCTCGGATGTGGAGTGGCTGGTTCAATTATTGCAATTGCAGCACGGTCATGAGGTGGCCGGCCTACGGTCCACTTCCACCCTGGCCGCACTGGAAGCCGCCGTCGAGGCCAACCTCTTGGCACCGCAGGACGCTCAGGTGCTCAAGAGCGCGTGGACCTTGGCCACGGCCATCCGCAACGGCAACGTGTTGCGGTCGGGTCGATCCTCGGACTCCGTTCCCTCCCGCCGCGTGGACCTGGAGGCCGTGGCCCGGTGGATCGGCTACGAACCCGGTTCGGCTTCGCAGTTGGAAGAGGACTACCTGCGGATCACCCGGCAGTCGCGCACCGTGTTCGAGAAGGTGTTCTACGGGCACTAGGTCTGTGCCCTTGAGGGGCAGGTAGGACCTCCGCGAACGTCTCAGGGGCCGGTGGAGCCTTTTCCACTGGGGATAAGGGTTCCACCGGCCCCTCAGATGTAACTGCAGGATTTCGGAGGGCATTCTGGTCGACAGTCAAGCCATTGCCCAGGGCCCCGGTGCACTGTGATTGACGGTAACGCCCAAGGTTCGGCGATTCTGGGCTCCAGCGTCGATCAGGATGCAGGGGATCAGACATCGTGGTCGCTACGTCGATGAGGGTGCGGCACCGCTTGCGGGCAGCCCCATGGCAGGAAAGGTGTCACCGGGTACAGCTGGCCCGTGGCACTGGGCATGCGCTCTTGGGGGCCGCGAGGACCCCCGCCAACGTCTGAGGGACCGGTGGAACCCTTCCCACTGGGGAAAGGGGTTCCACCGGCCCCTCAGACGCAACTGCGGGATTTTGGTGCCCCGAGAGGGAATCGAACCCCCGACCAAGAGATTAGAAGGCTCCTGCTCTATCCACTGAGCTACCGAGGCGGA
>NZ_JAUNPE010000097.1 GCF_030536815.1 Kocuria sp. | reverse complement strand
TGATCAGCAACATGGGCGGGGTGCCGAACCGGTCGAAGAAGGACACGAACCCCACTGCGCCCAGCGCCCAGGTGGGGACGTGCTGGGCTCGGCCGGGGCTCACGGGTGAATTCATGGTCTCCATCCTGCACCCCGATCCGGATACGCTGGAAAACATGCGCATTGCCATGGGACAGATCCTCAGCTCGCACGATCCGCAGCAGAACCTGGAGCAGGTGCGGGGGCTCGCCGCGCGCGCGGGGCAGGACAATGCGGACATCCTGGTGCTTCCCGAGGCCACCATGTTCGCCTTCGGTCGCAGCCTGAAAAACATTGCCGAGCCCGCCGACGGGCCGTGGGCCCGGTCCGTATCGACCGTAGCCCAGGAGCACGGCGTGGCGATCATGGCCGGCATGTTCAGCCCCGGCGACGAGGGCCGCGTGCGCAACACCGCGCTCATTGCGCTCGCCGACGGCCGGGTGCTCAGCTACGACAAGACCCACCTCTACGACGCATTCGGTTTCAAGGAATCGGACACCGTCCAGGCCGGGGCCGCGCCCGTCACCTTCGACCTCCACGGCGTGACCGTGGGCGTGGCCACCTGCTACGAC
This sequence comes from Kocuria sp., assembly GCF_030536815.1. Taxonomy (GTDB): domain Bacteria; phylum Actinomycetota; class Actinomycetes; order Actinomycetales; family Micrococcaceae; genus Kocuria; species Kocuria gwangalliensis. The sequence continues at coordinate 7,741 of NZ_JAUNPE010000097.1, read as the reverse complement.
ATCCGTTTCCCCGCACTTTTCACCCGCATGGCCGCCGACGGCGCTCGCGTCGTCCTGCTCGGTGCCTCCTGGGGCGCGGGCCCCGGCAAGGTCGAGCAGTGGGAACTGTTGGCGCGCGCCCGAGCCTTGGACGCGACGTCGTACGTGGTGGCCGTGGGGCAGGCCAATCCGGTGTCGGTCGGGCGTGAGGTCGAGGGCAATGCGCCGCTGGGAGTGGGGCACAGTCTGGTGGCCGCTCCGGATGGTTCCGTGGTGGTTTCCTTGGCGGATGCGCCCGATTACCGGGTTGTCGACCTGGACCTTGGCCTGGTCGAGAAGACTCGCACGGCCATCCCGGTGCTGCAGAACGCCCGCGACTTCTCCTGACGGATGTCGGCGTTCTCCTCCCCGATATTCGCGAAGGAATGAGGGGCGGGGAACCGTCACTCCCGGTGGTGTGCGCGCTGGGTGAACGTCTCCTGACAAGCCCGGGGGCCGCGCGTAGGGTGGGATCAGTTGTCCCGATAAGCACGCTGACCGACGCGGCGTGACGTTGACATCCCTTTGGAGGTTTCACATGTCCCAGAAGAACAACGGCCCCGTGCGCTTTGCCGTGGTGGGTGTGGGCCAGATTTCCCAGCAGGCTTTCATCCCCGGGCTGTCCCGGATCGATGACGCCGAACTCACGGCCCTGGTGACCTCCAGTGCGGAAAAGGCCGAGGAGCTCGGCCGGGAGTTCGGGGTGGCCACGTATTCCTACGAGGAATACCCTGCGCTGCTGTCCTCCGGCGACATCGACGCCGTGTATGTTGCCACCCCCGTGTTCCGGCACCGCGAATTCGCCGAGCCTGCGCTCAAGGCCGGGCTGCACGTACTGCTCGAGAAGCCCATGGAAACCTCGGTGGAGGACTGCCAGGCCATCATTGACGCCGCGAACACGTCCGGCGCCACGCTCATGGTCGCCTATCGTCTGCACCAGGAACCGGGCACCGTGGACATGATCGAGAAGGTCCGCGATCAAAAGGTCATTGGCAATCCCCGGTACTTCTCCTCCGTGTTCTCCCAGGACATTACCGAGGAGAACCACCGCGGTCACTCCGGCTACTGGGGTGGGCCCATCCCGGACATGGGAACGTACCCCCTCAACGAGGTGCGCAACCTCTTCGACTCCGAACCCATCTCGGTGCACGCCGTGGGTGTTCGGACCCCTGGTCGCGAGTTCAACTTCGACGACACCGTGGCCGTGACCCTGCGCTTCCCCGAGGACCGGGTGGCCCAGTTCACCATTTCGTATGCCTCCGAATCCGCCGAGCGGTTCACGATTGCCGGCACCGAGGGTGAGATCACCGCTGAGCCGTGCTTCGGTTTCGGAGAGGACGTGGGGATCAGCTACACGCTCACCAAGGACGGCAGCTCGGAAAGTTTCGCCCACGACCCCGTGGAACAGTTCGGTGGTCAGACCCAGTACTTCGTGGACTGCATCCGCAACGGTGAGCAGCCCGAGCCCTCCGGAGAGGAGGGTCTCTTGGACACCCGCGTTCACGAGGCCGTACTGCGCTCTCTGGAGACCGGAGACACGGTGACGTTGGAGCCGTACGAGCGCGAACGCCGGGTCACCTCGGCGCAGGTCCGCACGGTGAGCCCGGCCGCTGAACCCGAGGACGACGAGCTCGTGGATCAGGTTCCCCAGAACGGCTGATCGGTCCTAGCGGTCCCAGCCCCCGGAGTACAGGTTCCCTGGATTCAGCCCCGAGAACTCGGCCCACAGAACGGACACCCTGCAATGGCGCAACAGTTCGAGTACGAGACCCGTCTGACCCAACCGCGCGACGAGGTCTTCGCGTGGCATCAACGCCCCGGTGCCCTGCCCCGGCTCACCCCGCCCTTCGGTGGGGGCCCGGACCAGGTCACGGAGGCCCCCACGGACGGGATCGAACCCGGCTCACGCGTGAAACTGGGAGTGTCCGTTCCGGGCACCTTTGGCACGGTGCATGTTCCGTGGACCGCCCGCCACGGTGACTGGGACCCGCCGCACTACTTCACCGACCGCATGGAACGCGGGCCGCTGGGGGAGTGGGAGCACCGGCACAACTTCGAGGAAACACCGGAGGGCGGCACGCTCGTGCGTGATCAGGTCACGGTGCGCACCCTGCCTCGGGTGGCGGAGAAGGCCAGCGGGCTCAGCGATAAACTCATGCGCGGTCAGCTGCAACGGATTTTCGCCTACCGCGAGCGTCAGCTGCGCGGTGACCTCGAATTCCAGGATCAACACCGCGGGCCCCGGCTGCGTATTGCGGTGGGTGGGTCCTCCGGGCTGATCGGTTCGCAAGTGTGCGCCCTCCTGGAGACCGGCGGTCACGAAGTGCTGCGGCTCGAACGCGGCGGCACCACCGGTGACGGGGTCATCGGCTGGGACCCGGAGAAGGGTCTGCTGAACCCGCGAGATCTGGCGGGGATCGACGTCGTACTCCACCTGGGTGGGTCGAGTATCGCCACGCGATTCACGCGCAAGAACAAGGAAAAGATTTTGCATTCGCGCGTGGACAGCACCGCGCTGTTGGTGCGGGCGATCGGGCAGGTGCCCGAGCAACAGCGACCCCGGGCGCTCGTGGTCGGATCCGCCGTGGGCTATCACGGCACCGATCGCGGGGATGAGATCCTGACCGAGGAACAGCCCCCCGGTGCGGGATTCCTGGCGCACGTGTGTGCCGAGTGGGAGAAGGCGGCGCACGGTGCGGAAGTGTTCGGCGTGCGCGTGATCAATGTGCGCACCGGGCTGGTGCTGACCCCGAGCGGTGGCCTCTTGCGACCCCAACTGCCGCTCATGACGGCCGGTCTGTCCGGACCGTTGGGTGGGGGTAAGCAGTGGCAGAGCTGGATCGGAATCGACGACATGGCCGGTGCGGTGGCGCACCTGGTGCTGTCCGAGGACGCAACCGGGCCGTACCACGTGGCGGCACCCAATCCGGTGCGTCAAAAGGATTTCGCCCGCATCATCTCGGGAGTGCTGAACCGCCCGGCGGTGGTGCCCACTCCGCTCGCGGGCCCGCGCGCGCTGCTGGGTAAGGAGGCCACGCGGGAAACCGTGGCGGCAAGTCACCGGGTGGACGTGAGCAAATTCCTGGACACGGGCTACCAGTTCCGCCACGAGAATCTGCGCGAGTGCGCGGAACACATTCTGGGGCGGACGGCCTGAACTCCCGGGGCGGGGTAGCTCATCACATCGGGTACGCACCCTGAGATTTTTGCTTTCAAGAACGCACTATCGGCTATGCAACGGAGGGAAACCATGACTGACACTGACGGTAAGACTCAAGCAGTGGAGACCATCAAGGAACTGATCGAGGGCATCGACACGTGCGTGATCGCCACCCACACCCCGGACGGCGGCATTGTCACCCGCCCCATGACCGTGCAGGACAGGGACTTCGACGGGGACCTGTGGTTCATGACCTCCCGTGACTCGGACCTGGTCGAGCAGATCACCGCCGACGCCCAGGTCAATGTGACGTTCGTGGGCAAGGGGACGTGGGTCTCGCTGCGTGGCCGCGCTGAACTCGTGGAGGACCCGCAGCGCAAGGAAGAACTCGCCGGCGCCCTGACCAGTGCGTTCCTGCAGGCGGATCCCAAGTCCCCGGAGGCCGCATTGATCCAGGTCAACACCGACGCTGGTGAGTACTGGAGCTCCGAGGGTGCCAAGACCATGTTCTCCATGATCAAGGCTCGGGTCACCGGCGAACGCCCGGATGCGGGCAAGAACGACACCGTGCAGCTGTAACTCAGCGGCGCTGAGCGGGGCCCCGCGGTTACGGATGGTGTGTCCGTGACCGCGGGGTCTCATGACACCTAGGGCGATCACCTGACATCTGGGGCGATCAACGGAGACGAGGAATCATGAAGAACTTGCTGAACAGCCCGGAGGCCGCGGTCGATGACCTGATCACTGGATTGGTGTCACGGAACGCGTCACTGGCTCGCGTGGCGAACTGGCCGGTGGTCGTGCGGTCGGGGGCGTCGTCGTCGACCGTGAAGGTGATCAGCGGTGGCGGTTCCGGGCACGAACCCGCCCACGCGGGGTACGTGGGTGACGGAATGCTGGACGCCGCCGTGTGCGGTCCCGTCTTCACCTCGCCCAGCGTGGACGCGATCCTCGCAGCCTTGCGGGCGGTCGCTCCCGGTGATGAGGACATCATCATGGTGGTCAAGAACTACACGGGTGATCGGTTGAACTTCGGGCTGGCTGCTCGCCAGGCTCGCGCAGAAGGTCACCGTGTCCGCACGGTTCTGGTCGCGGACGACGTCGCTCTGGGCGAGGACGTCGGCGCGGGTCGCCGAGGCCTCGCGGGCACGGTTCTGGTTCACAAGGTCATCGGCGCGAAGGTCCGTGACGGCGCAACGATGGACCAAGCCGCCGATGCCGCCGAAGAACTGCTGAGTGGTTTGGGCACCATGGGAGTCTCCCTGGGCCCGTGCAACGTGCCCGGCGCATCGGAGAGTTCCTTTGACCTCGGGGATGCCGATGTGGAATGGGGGCTCGGTATTCACGGCGAACCGGGCGTTGAGCAAACCCCGGGGCAGAGCGCGCGGGATACGGCGCGGCGATTGGTGAAAACCATTGTGGCGGACCGTGGTCTTCGCGACGAGGACGTCCTGGTCATGGTCAACGGCCTGGGAGGACTGTCATCCTTGGAACTCGAGGTGCTCAGCGGAGAAGTCCTCTCGGAGGTGCGCGCTCGCGGGTTGCGACCCGTCATGGGATGGACCGGTAACTTCCTCACCAGTTTGGACATGCCCGGTGTTTCGTTGACGGTGGCCCGGGTGTCACCGGACATGAGGGAGCACCTCGAGGCCCCCACCGCTGCTCCGGCGTGGGGAGTGCCCTCGGTCATACCGCGGGAACCGGCGCTGGTGCACGTCGAAACGCCGGATCTTTTCGCGTCCGAAGCACAGACGGGGGAGGCCGGCGGTTTCCCCCGGGAGATTCATGAGGCGGTGCTCAGGGCAGCTGAGGTGTTGATCGACCGTGAAGAAGAACTGACTCGGGCCGACCGCGCTGTGGGTGACGGTGATCTGGGTGTGAACCTGTCCCGGGGCGCCAAAGCCGTGATTGATTCCTCGGAGAAGTTCGAGACCCTGAACGGGCCCGCCGCATACTTCACGGCCTTGTCCGCGTTGCTCCGCAACCACGTGGGTGGCACGAGCGGTCCGCTGTACGCCGTGCTCGCGTTGGGCTTGGCCCGCGGTTACAGCGATGTCAGTGCTCGGGAGCCGGGCGCTCAGCTGGCGGCGTTGAAGCGAGGATTCCGGATCGCCGTTGACGACATGTGTCATTTGGGCGGTGCCGAGGAGGGCGATTCGACCATGATGGACGCGCTGATTCCCGCCGCTCGGGTCCTGAACGATGAGAAGCACGAGAACTCTGGCGCCGCTGAGCTGTTCAGGGATGCGATGTCCGCCGCGGAGAAGGGCACGGCATCGACGGCCGAGTACGCGGCGTCGAAGGGCCGGTCCAGCTACGTGGGTGAGCGTTCGATCGGCACCCCGGACCCGGGTGCTACGGCCGTGTTGCTGTGGGCGCGGGCGGCCTTCGGGCCGATCGTCGAGGGGTGAGCCCAGGTCAGGATTCACGACATCTGCGGCAGGGGTTAGCAGGGCTCAACATCTGAGGCAGAGGTTCGCAGCGAACGCGGGGATAAACCTGCGTACCTCTGCCAATAATGTCCAGGCAGGGGAAGACAGGCGCTAACCCGTGCCCTGGATGTTCGGAAGTGGCCGCGGGGACCTCCGACCCACCCCGGTTGACCAAAATCACTCGGCACGGTTCGGTGAGTTTCTGTATTCTTTTCTCCGTGACATCTCAACTCTCCCGGCACGCGGCGTACCTCGGTGTACCCGCCTCCGCCGATGACAAGGAGTCGGACAGTCCGAAGAGGCACAGTCCTCTTCCCCGATCCGGCGTAGCCCGCAACCCGCGCTGCACCGCAGCCCCCGCAATGAGTGAGGTGGGCAGGTGCTGACCGCCTGGCTCCTTTTTCTCGTCTTCCTTCTTCTGGTTCTGGCCAACGCACTGTTCGTGGCGGTGGAGTTCTCGTTCCTCACCATTGATCGGCAAGCGGTTCAGCGCGCCGAAGCGGAAGGCGACAAGCGCGCCGTCGTCATCGAGGAAAGCCTCAAGAAGACCTCGACCAACCTCTCCGGCGCCCAGCTGGGCATCACCGTCACCAGCTTGATGGCCGGTTTCATCACCGGCCCCAGTATTGGTGAGCTCCTGCGCGGCGGTCTCGGCTGGGCGGGGATGCCCGACGCCGTGGCCACCGGTATTGCGACCACGGCCGCCTTCATCGTGGCGACCTTCACGCAAATGGTGTTCGGCGAGCTGGTGCCCAAGAACTGGGCCATTGCCGACCCGCTGCGCGTGACCCACGTGGTGGTTTATCCGCAGAAGATTTTCATGATCCTGTTCGGCTGGCTGGTGAGGGTCCTCAACGAATCCGCCAACGCGGTCCTGCGATTTCTGGGCTTCACTCCCACCGAAGAAGTGGCCAACGCCCGCACCGCGGCCGAACTGGTCGCCGTGGTGAACCGCTCCGGTCGCGAAGGCACCCTGGAAGCGGGTACCGCCGAACTGGTGGCGCGGTCCATTGAATTCGGTGAGCGCACCGCCGCGGACGTGATGCGTCCGCGCCCGCGCGTGAGCTTCCTGGAATCCGAAGACACCGTGGAACACATGCTGCTCACCGCGGCGGAGACCGGACACTCGCGGTTCCCCGTCATGGGTGAATCCGTGGACGACATCGTGGGTGTGGTGCACTACACCCACGCCCTGGCCGTGCCGTTCGAGGATCGCGCCGTCAAGCGGGTCGGCGAGGTCGCGGCCCGCGCGGACGTGGTCTCCGAGTCCATGACCCTTGACCCCCTCATGCGCAAACTGCGCGGCAAGGGCTTGCAAATGGCCATCGTGGTGGACGAGTACGGCGGCACCGCCGGCATCGTGACCCTGGAGGACCTTATTGAGGAAATCGTGGGCGAGATCGATGACGAGCAGGACACCCGCGTGCAGCGCTTCCGCCGCACCCGCGACGGCGGCCTGGTCGTGTCCGGTCTGCTGCGTCCCGATGAGCTCGGCGACGTGTTGCGCCTGGACATGCCCGAGGGCGAGGAATCCGACACCCTGGGCGGCCTCATGGCCGAGGAACTGGACCGGCTGCCCCAGGTGAAGGACACCCTCACCCTCGAGGCCGTGGACCACACCCACCGCGATGAGGACGACCTGCCCACCAAGGCGAACATCCACCTGGAAGTGGTCCGCATGGATCAGCACCGCGTGGACCGGATCCTCGTGCGCCGCGAGGGCGGCGACCCCGACGCCGGCGGTGGTTCAACCACCTCCACCGAATGGAAACCGCCGGCCGGTAGGACCGACCCGCTGGGCGGGGAACCGCGCCAGCCCGAAACCGCCGAGGAATTCCAGGCGCAGGTCGGCTTTCAGAGCAACCCCTCGTTCCACCGCGATGACGACGTTTCGGTCGAGGATCCCCGAGAGGAGCAACAGCGATGACCACCAGCACCGCAATTATCGTTCTCATCTTGTTGCTCGCGGGCAACGCGTTCTTCGTGGCCAGCGAGTTCGCCATGGTCTCCGCCCGCCGCGACCAGTTGGAACCCGAGGCCGCAGAGGGTTCCAAGACCGCCAAATATGCCCTCAAAGGCATTGAAAACGTGTCGACGGCGCTCGCCGCCACCCAGCTCGGCATCACCGCGT
>NZ_JAUNPE010000253.1 GCF_030536815.1 Kocuria sp. | reverse complement strand
GTGTCCGACGGCGCCGGGGACAGATCGAAGCGCAGCCGTTCGTGGCGTGGCGCAGGTTGGCCGTCGGAGGCCACGAGAAGCTGCCCGCTCATCCCCAGGTGGACCAGCAGGGCTCGGTTCGCATCGGTCTCGTGAGACTCCGTGACGGGCAACCACAGGAATTTTCCGCGACGCTGCGCGTCCGTGACGGTCAGCCCGGTCACCCGATTGATGAAATCTTGGGGGCCGGCCACATGGCGGCGCAGGGAGCGTTCGTCGTTGACGGTGACGTGCTCAATGGTGCGACCGACCACCCAGTTGGCCACACCGCGTCGTACTACTTCGACTTCGGGAAGTTCGGGCACGGGCTCAGGCCTTGGGACCGTGGCGGTCGTAGACGGCTTGGCAGGCCGCCGCGGCGGCGGAGCGTTCTGAGGCCTTCTTGGAGGTGCCCTCGCCGTGACCCAATACCGTGCCGTTCAAGGACACGGACGCCGCGAAGTGGCGGGCGTGGTCGGGGCCGGTGCCCGCGACGTCGTACCGGACGGGCCCCAGCCCGTGGTGGGCGGCGAGCTCGCTGATCTCGGTCTTCCAGTCACGACCTTCATGAAGCACGTGGGAGTCTTCGAGCAGCGGAATGATCAGCCGCAGCACCAGGTCGCGGGCGGGCGCATCCCCGGCGGATTCGTAGGTCGCGCCGATCAAGGCTTCCATGGTGTCCGCGAGAATCGAGGGCTTTTCGCTACCTTTGGTGCGGATCTCGCCCTTACCCAGGCGGATGTGCGGACCGAGCTCCAGCGATCGTGCGATGTCCGCGAGAGTGCGTGAGGACACCACGGAGGCGCGGAGCTTGGCCAATTGGCTCTCGCTCCAGTCGGTGTAACGGTGGAAGATCTCATCCGTCACGGCCAACTGGAGGACCGCATCCCCCAGGAACTCGAGGCGCTCGTTGTGTTTTTCGCCCTCGTGTTCGTACGCGTAGGAGCGATGTGTCAGCGCAATGCGAAGCGTCTCGGTGTCGATATCGACACCGAGACGCTCAAGCAATGCACCGGGATCCGGCATGGTAGTCACGCTTATGCGTCAGCTACCTTGCGTCCCTTGTACTCATAGAACAAGGGGGTACCGGCGGAATCGGAAACGACCTTGGCCTGGTGCGGCAGGCTGTAGCTCACCTTGCCGTTTTCCACGGTCTTCACCAGTTTGGGGGCGTTAGCCTTCCACTGGGAGCGGCGCATCCGGGTATTCGCACGGGAAAGTTTCCGCTTGGGAACAGCCACGGTTATCTCTCTTCTCTCGTCTCGGTTGTCTGATCCGAAGTGTCAGAACCCTGGTCGGCGCTGTTCAGCAGCCCTTCCAGAGCGGACCAACGGGGGTCCAGCACTTCGTGGTGGTGATCCGGGTCATCCTCGAGCCGTGCACCGCATTGGGCGCACAAGCCCGGGCAATCAGCCCGGCACACCGGTTGGAACGGCAGTTGAGTGAGCACTGCGTCCCGAAGCATCGGTTCGAGGTCGATCTCCTCGTCCCGGACTTCATACACTTGCTCATCTTCGATGTCCTCGTCACCAACGGGGGAGGCATCGAACATGAAAAGTTCTTGTACGTCGACCGGTAAATCATAGTCAATCGGGTCGAGACATCTGCTGCACTCACCGTGAATACTGACGATGACGGTTCCGGATACCAGAATACCGTCGTGCACGGATTCGAGTCGAAGCTGCAGATCCATGGGCGCGCCTTCTGGCGAACCTATGAGTGCCGTACCGAAATCTTTCGGTGCGGGCACCTCGACCTCCAGGTTTCGCATGGTCCCCGGACGATGTTCGAGATCCCGAACGCTGTGCGTGAGGGCTGAACTATTGCGGTTATTCACGAAACTCCTGGCTGACGACATGGGCCGACAGATCATGGTAGCACGCACGCAAGGTGACGAGCCACGCGGTGGGGGCAGAACGCGACTAAGCAGCGCGGTCGCGTCCCTTGATGGCCTCCAGGACCTGGGGCGGGACAAAGTTGCTGACGTCCCCGTCCAGACCGTGGACTTCCATGACGAGCGTAGAGGATAAATGCAGCAGCGACGGCTCCCCCGGGACGAACACCGTCTCGACCCCGGTCAGGGTGCGGTTCATGGTGGCCATGGGTAGCTCGTAGTCATAATCGGCGCCGTTGCGCAGGCCCTTGACCAGCGCCACGGCGTCACGATCGGCCGCGTAATCGGCAATCAAGCCGGCCTTGAGCGGCTCCACGACCACCGCGGGTTGATCCGCAAACACCTCGCGCACGAGCCGCAGCCGCGTCTGCTCGTCGAAGCGGTGCTTCTTATTGGGGTTCGTGGACACCGCCACGATCACCTCCTCGAAGAGCCGACACGCGCGGCGGATCACGGCCACGTGGCCCAGGTGGATCGGGTCGAAGGAGCCGGGGCAGATTGCGCGTCGCAT
>NZ_JAUNPE010000096.1 GCF_030536815.1 Kocuria sp. | reverse complement strand
CCCTGCGGGTCCCGGTACAGCACGTTCTGGTCGCCCCAGTGCGCTAGAGGCACCACGGGCACCTGCCCCTGCAGGGACAACCGCGCCGCCCCCGTGTGGGCTCGCATGGGCCACATCCGGGGGTCGCGGGTCACGGTGCCTTCCGGGTACACCAGAATGGCGCCGCCGTCGTGAAGTTCGGCAAAGGCTGCCGCCAGGGAATCCTTGGCGCGGGTGGTTCCGCGAAAGACGGGCACCATGCCGATGTGTGCGAGCAACCACCCCAGGACGGGCACACGGAACAGGGATTCCTTGGCCAGGAACCGGGGCATGATGCCGGACTTGTAGACCGGGTACGCCACCGTGATGGGGTCGATCTCGGTGAGATGATTGGCCGCGACCACGAACCCGCCGGAGGCCGGAAAGTTCTCGGTTCCGCGCCAGGAAATCCTGGCGACCACGCGGTAGACGGGAATGGCGATCCCGGCCAGAATCCGATACGTGGACCGCTGCGACGTTCTACTCACTCGAGCATTCTCTCCCTACACCGCTCGTGACAGACACTCGCTGGGGCATGGGCGCGTCAGCGATCTTCGAGATCGAAATCCGCGCCCAGTCCCGCCAGTTTATCGGTGAAGTGCTCGTAGCCGCGTTTGATCAGCTCGATGCCGGTCACGTGGGAGACACCGTCCGCCGCCATGGCCGCGATCAAATGCGAGAATCCGCCGCGCAGGTCGGGGATGTTGATGTCCGTGGCCTTCAACGGGGTGGGTCCGGAGATCACGGCGGAGTGCAGGAAGTTGCGCTGACCGAAGCGGCAGGGCACGGAACCCAGGCACTCGCGATGCAGTTGGATGTTGGCACCCATGCGGTTGAGCGCGCGGGTGAACCCGAAACGGTTCTCGTACACGGTCTCGTGCACGATCGACACGCCATTGGCCTGGGTCAGGGCAACCACCAGGGGTTGCTGCCAGTCGGTCATGAACCCGGGGTGCACATTGGTTTCCACGATGAGGGGGTTGAGGTCTCCGCCCGGGTGGTAGAACCGGATGCCTTCGTCCTGGATGTCCAGGCCACCGCCCAGTTTCCGGTAGGTGTTGAGGAAGGCCATCATGTCCGCTTGCTTGGCCCCTGCCACCAGGATGTCTCCACCGGTGGCCAACGCCGCGGACCCCCAGGACGCGGCTTCAATCCGGTCCGGCAACGCACGGTGCCTGTACCCGCGCAGCTCGGGGACACCCTCGATCCGGATCACCCGGTCGGTCTGGACCGTGATGATCGCACCCATTTTCTGCAGGATCGCGATCAGGTCCATGATCTCGGGCTCGGTTGCGGCACCGCGCAATTCGGTGTGACCCTCCGCGCGGGTCGCGGTGAGCAGCACCTGCTCGGTGGCGCCCACGGACGGGTACGGCAGATCGATCTTGGCGCCCTGCAGCCCATGAGGTGCGCTCATGCGGATGCCGGATTCCAGCTTCTCCACGCGCGCACCGAAATTGCGCAGCACTTCCAAGTGGTAGTTGATGGGGCGGTCGCCAATGCGGCAGCCCCCCAGGTCCGGGATGAACGCCTCACCCAACGCATGCAGCAGCGGCCCGCACAGCAGGATCGGGATCCGGGAATCCCCGGCGTGAGCGTCGATATCCGCGTGGCGCGCCTGGGTGACGTTGGAAGGGTCGAGGGTCAGAACGCCGTCGGCGCCGTCGCGGTTGACCGTGACCCCGTGCAGGGCGAGAAGATTCGTCACCACGGCCACGTCCTTGATGTCGGGAACGTTACCCAGGACTGACGGCGTGGAACCGAGCAGCGCAGCGACCATGGCCTTGGGAACCAGGTTCTTGGCTCCGCGCACGGTGACCTGACCTGACAGCGGGACGCCGCCGGTGATTCGTAAAGAACTCATGACCTACCGATCTCGGGGGGAAGCTAATGTCCCGTCGCACACCGCAGTACGGAACCTGCCCATTCTAACGAGTCGTCGGCGTGATCAGCGCACTGAGTTCTCAGCTTTTTGCCGGGAGCGTGACGGGCTTGAAGGCCGGTCGGCCGTCTTCGTAGGCCTTGACGTCCTCGTCGTGTTGCATGGTGAGACCAATATCATCAAGACCTTCCATCAGACGCCACCGGGTGTAGTCGTCGATCTGGAAGGGCACCGTGACCGTGTCGCACGTGATGGTCCTGGATTCGAGATCCACCTCGATCTCAATGCCGGGCTGCTCGTCCATGAGTTTCCACAGCAGTTCCACGTCCGATTGATCCACCTGCGCGGCCAACAGGCCCTGCTTACCCGAGTTGCCGCGGAAGATATCGGCGAAGCGCGAAGAGATGACCACGTTGAAGCCGTAGTCACGCAACGCCCACACGGCGTGCTCACGCGATGAACCGGTACCGAAGTCGGAGCCGGCCACCAGGACGGAACCGTTGCTGTAAATGTCCTGGTTCAGCACGAAGTCCGGGTTCTTCCGCCAGCCCGCAAAAAGGGCGTCGTCAAAGCCGGTCTTGGTGATGCGCTTGAGGTACACGGCCGGGATGATTTGGTCGGTGTCCACGTTGGACTGCTTCAGCGGCACACCGGTACCGCGGTGAGTGGTGAATTTCTCCATGGTGGGTCTCCTTGACTGTTGCGGGCCCCGCCCGCCGTGGCGGGGCACCAGCGAACGACTTAGCGGGCGGGCGCGGATTCCAGGTCGGACGGTGAGCTGAGCGTTCCACGCACAGCGGTTGCCGCTGCCACCACGGGTGAGACCAAGTGGGTGCGGCCACCCTTGCCCTGGCGACCCTCGAAGTTGCGGTTGGAGGTCGAGGCGCAACGCTCCCCCGGCGCCAACTGGTCCGGGTTCATACCCAGGCACATGGAGCAGCCGGCAAAACGCCAGTCCGCGCCGAAGTCCTTGAACACCCGGTCCAGGCCCTCCGCCTCGGCCTGCAACCGGACCCTGGCCGAACCGGGAACGACCATCATGCGCACGTTCTCGGCCTTGGTGCGTCCCTTGACGATGTCCGCAGCGATCCGCAGGTCCTCGATCCGGGAGTTGGTGCACGAGCCCAGGAACACGGTGTCCACCGCAATGTCCTTCATGGGAGTACCGGATTCCAACCCCATGTAGTCCAGCGCACGCCGCGCGGCATCCTTGGCGTTGTCGTCCCCGGCGTCCTCGGGGTTCGGGACGGCCTCGGACAGCGGGACACCCTGACCGGGGTTGGTGCCCCACGTGACGAACGGCTCCAGCTCGTCGGCGTTGATGAACACCTCGTTGTCGAACTCCGCGCCCTCATCGGTGTGCAAAGTGTTCCAGTATTCGACCGCCGCATCCCAGTCCTCGCCCTGCGGGGCGTGCGGGCGAGCCTGCACGTAATCGAACGTGGTCTGATCAGGGGCGATCATGCCGGCGCGTGCACCCGCCTCGATGGACATGTTGCAAATGGTCATCCGCGCCTCCATGGACAGCGACCGGATGGCCGAACCGCGGAACTCCAGCACGTAACCCTGACCGCCGCCGGTTCCGATCCTGGCAATCACGGCCAGGATGATGTCCTTGGAGGTCACACCCGGTTTGAGGGTGCCCTCCACCGTGATGGCCATGGTCTTGAACGGCGCCAGCGACAGGGTCTGGGTGGCCATGACGTGCTCGACCTCGGACGTGCCGATGCCGAAGGCCAGTGCACCGAAGGCACCGTGGGTCGAAGTGTGGGAGTCACCGCACACCACGGTCATACCCGGCTGGGTCAGACCCAGCTGCGGGCCCACCACGTGCACGATGCCCTGTTCGGCGTCCCCCAGGGAATGCAGGCGCACGCCGAACTCTTCGCAGTTGGCGCGCAGGGTGTCGATCTGTTTCCGGGAGGTCTCGTCCTTGATGGTCGAGAAGATGTCCTCGGTGGGAGTGTTGTGATCCTCGGTGGCGATCGTCAGATCGGGGCGGCGCAAGCCACGTCCGGCCAGCCGCAGGCCCTCGAAGGCCTGGGGGCTGGTGACCTCGTGAACGAGGTGGAGGTCGATGTAGATCAGGTCCGGCTGACCGTTCTCCCCCTGGCGCACCAGGTGGTCCGTCCAGACCTTCTCGGCGAGTGTGCGCGCAGTGGCGCTGGAATCCTGCGCCACATTGCGGGTTCCGGTGGTTTGTGGCATCTCGACCTCTCCTGATCATGGCTGCGTCGGCGAACCGGCCGCGAGTCACCTCGCGTGGTTTGCCCGGCACCGTGTTTTCTCCATGGTCCACGGGACCCGCCGAACAGTTCCAGTGTACTCGCTTGCTTCTCGCATTGTGAGACGGCAATCTTAGAGCATGGACATTCTTGACGCGATGGATCCGACCGGCGCACCTTTGGGGACTCCGTTGGGTGGCCGAGGAACGGGTGCCGGCATGCCCGGGGAATCTTCCTTCTCCCCGTCCGGTGTGGGGGTCATCGACAAGGCCTCGCTCATCCTGGACGCCCTGGAGGCCGGCCCCGCGTCGCTGGCCGATCTGGTGGAAGCTACCGGGCTCGCGCGCCCCACCGTGCACCGCTTGGCCGTGGCACTGGCTCACCACCGTTTTGTGGGTCGCGATGTGCAGGGCAGGTTCGTCCTGGGCTCCCGCGTGGTCGAACTCGCATCCGCAGCCGGTGAGGACCGGCTCATCTCCGCATCGGCTCCCGTGCTGCTCCAGTTGCGTGACGCCACCGGTGAGTCGTCACAGGTGTTCCGCCGACAGGGCGAGTGGCGTGTCTGCGTGGCCTCCGCGGAACGCCCCATCGGCCTGCGTGACACCATTCCGGTGGGCACACAGCTGTCCATGAGGGCGGGCTCCGCCGCCCAGGTGCTGATTGCGTGGGAGGACCACGCCCGCCTGATCGAGGGGCTCTCCCACGCCCGGTTCTCCGCCACGACCCTGGCCGGCGTCCGACGCCGCGGCTGGGCCCAGTCGATCGGCGAGCGCGAACCCGGCATCGCCTCGGTCTCGGCTCCCGTGCGCGGGCCCTCCGGTCGGGTGATTGCCGCCGTGTCCATTTCCGGCCCCATTGAACGACTTTCCAAACAGCCGGGGCAAAAGCACGCGGAAGTGATCGTGCAGGCGGCACGCCAGCTCACCGAGGCGGTCCGCGTGAGCGGATCCTGACCGGCTAGCTAACGTGGGCGGTGGTCAGCGCCAACGAGTCACCGAACCTGCGATGCGCTTCCAGTTCACGTTCCACGGGAGACTCCACGAGCTCACGCGCGGTCTCGCGCACGGACTCGCCCAGGCGGCGTCGCAGTCGGGAGGCCCGCATGCGCGAGGCGACGGAAGCGATGAGTCCGCCCGTGATGGCCAGGAAGATCGCCACCACCACGCCGGTGATGACCATGAGCGTGGGCACCGGGAGCGGGAACCCCTCGACCGTGGGCGGCGGGGGCAGCGGAATCTGGAAGTATTCGGCCGCGAACAACCCCAGCAACCAGAGCAGGCCCAACACGGTCATGGCCATGGCGATCCACTGCAGTACGTCGAAAAGAATCCACCACCAGGACGCGGACCGAGCGGAGAACTTGGTGCGCGCCACGGCCTGGTCCAGCGCGTCCGGCAGACGCGCCTCGTTGGAACGAGCGGCCACGCGCACACTGCGCCGCCACGGTGCTCCCGCCCCTTCGGAGACCGCATCCGCGTAATTACGGACGGCGGAGTCCGCCGAAGCCTTCTGGGAGGCGTTCATGGGAGGCAGGGACGTGCGGTGGACCGAAGGGTCCGAGCCCTTGTCGTGGCTTTCGATGTGCAGGCGCTTGAGCGGATCCTTGCGGAAGTTCGCGAGCCAGCGCGTTGCGATCCAGCCCGTGTGCTTGCCGGCGCGCAGGCGGTAGGAACGCGCCGCGGCGTCGGCAATGAGGTCCACCCCCGCGGCGCGCACGAGGCCCGAGGTGAGATGTTCGCTTGCTTCTCGCGTGATGCCCCGGGGGTCGCCCTCACCGGCGGCCTCCGCGAGAACGTGTCCGGCATGGATCACGTCCGCCTCGAGACGCTGCCCCGCGGCCGCCCGGTGTGCTGCAATGGCGTGGATGCGCTCGCGCAGATCGGGCACACCCTCACCGGTCAGTGCGGATACTGCCACGGGGGCACTGGGCCCTGACGTGGGTAGCCCGTCCTGTGCGAGTAGCTCCCGAAGCGAGGCCAGCACGTTGGGCAGGTCCGAGGGCGCCAGGCGGTCGGCCTGATTCAGCACCACCATGGTCACCGCACCGTGACGGGACAGCGGCTGCACGAAATCCTGGTGCAGCACGGCGTCAGCGTATTTCTGAGGGTCCACCACCCACACGACCACGTCCACCAGGCCCACCATGCGGTCCACGATGTCCCGGTGCTCGCGCGTGACCGAGTCGAAATCGGGCAGGTCCAACAGAACCAGGCCGCCACTCGTGGTGCTCGCCCTGCGGCCCTTACCGGTGCTGATGCTCAGTGCGGGGCCCACCACGTGGCGGTCGCTGACGTCGAGCCAATCGAGCAGGGCTTCACTGCCCTCCTCTCCCCGGATCGCAGCCAGCGGCTGAGACGTGGTGGGCCGGCGCGCAGCGGTGCGCGCCAGATCCTGGCCGACCACCGCGTTGAACAGCGTTGATTTTCCGGACCCGGTGGCTCCGAAGAAACCGACCACGGTGTGATCGGCGGACAGGGCCCGCCGCTCCCCCGCACGGTCCAGGGCTTGGCGTGCGGCCGTCACCGCTTCCTGGTCGAGACGACCATCGGCCAGTTCCGCGGCTTGGGCGAGACCCTTGATCCGGTCGGACAGCGTGGCCTCGGGTTGTCTGGTGCGAATTTTCACAGGGCCTCACCGGCCGTGCGGATGTGCTGAGCCGCAGACCGCAACTCGGACGCGGTGGGGTGCTCACCCAATTCGTCCAGGCGGTCCAGGAACGCCTTGGCGCGCTGATCCAGCAGGTGTTTGATGCGGGTTTCCAGGTTCTCCCGTGCTTTCTGGCTCATTCGCCGGACGGCGTCCTCCCCGAAGACCGCTTCGAGCAGTTTGGTACCCACCACGCCGGAGCCGCCGGCGATGCCGACCTCGAGACCGGTGAGGCCACCGGTCATGGAGAACACGCCGATCATTAGAATCACGGCCAGGGCATTGACCCCCAGGGACATGGCCCGAGCTTGCGTACGCTTGCCCGCGCCCTCCTGTTGAATCATGAGCATGACGTCCGATTGCCACGAGCGGATGTGCTCGGCGGTGGTTTCGTGATAGTTCTCCGGCAGTGCGGACAGATCGCGGCCCGCGAGCAGGACCTGCCCCGAGGTTTCATCACGCCAGCGCCGCTCGGCCAATTCCGAAGCGCGGGCGGTGTGTTCCACGATCACGGCCTGCAAGCCGGTTTCAATGGCTTCTTCGACCTGGACCTCCGGGGCGGGCTCGCCCTTGAAGAACGCGGTGATCCGGTCGCGCACGCGGCCGATGCCCGCCTCGAGGTTGCGGAAGAACTCGCCGGTGCCCACGAAGTCCTGCCAGCGGGCCAGGACCTCCCCGCGCAGCAACGTACCGTCACGGGTGGAGTCGATGATGGCCGCCAGGGCGTCGTCGAAGGCCGAGGTGACCTCGCGGCGCAGGTGGTCCTCCGTGCGTTGCTGGCCCTCCACCGCGTCCGCGGTTCGATCCGTGGTGTCCGCGAGCTCGCGCACGGCACCGCCCAGCGTGCGTGCCGCGATGTCCGAGCGGGCCTGGGCGTCGGCCCCGAGGTCCTCGAGCCATCCGCGCAGCGGGGCCACCACGGGCGGCGGCAGCATACCCAGCTCGTTGAGCGGTGACTCCTCCACCACGAAGATGGGCGCGTGCCCGAGCCCTTCCTGATTGAGCATCCGCCGCAGGTCGTCCCGGATTTCCTCCGCCGACGCCGCCTGGACCCGGTCCAGCACCACGGCCACGGTGATATCGCGGCCGGCCGCGTTGCGTAGCAATTGCCACGGCACCGCATCCGCGTATCGGTTGGCGGTCGTGACGAACAGCCAGAGATCCGCCGCGGAAAGTAGTTGGGCGGCGAGCGCGCGGTTGTCGTCGGACACGGAGTCCACGTCCGGTGCGTCGAGCACGGCCAGGCCCTGCGGAATTTTCTCATCCGCCAGCAGCACCAACGAACCCGTGTCCTCCACGGGGCGATCACTCTCGGACCGGGCCGGGGCCGTCACCGTCGGGTCCATGAGCTTCCCTCGCACCCGCGCCAGATGCGGCAGGACACGCTGGGACGTGAACGCGGCGGCGTCGTCGGGGTGGTGGATCAGCAGCGGACGGCGCGTGGTGGGTCGAATGGCGCCGGAACGCGTGACGGGGTGACCCACGAGCGCGTTGACCAGCGTGGATTTTCCCGCGCCGGTGGATCCGCCGACCACCGCCAGCAACGGGGCGTCCAGGGACCGGACGCGTGGCAACACGTAATCATCGAGCTGGGCGACGGCCCGCCCCACGGTCTCTCGCTGCTGCGGCGCACTGGCCGTGGCCAGCGGCAACGTGGTGGAGCTCAACAGGTCTCGGGTCTGCTCGAGCGCTTCGATCAGCG
>NZ_JAUNPE010000252.1 GCF_030536815.1 Kocuria sp. | reverse complement strand
GAGGATCGGGGCCCGGGCGCACGGGCAGCACGGCTGCCACACCGGTGTTCTTCGATTCGAGCGGGAAGCGCTGGCGCCGGATCCTCGCCGGGCTGGTGCTGGTCCTGTTGCTCCTAGCCGGTTCACTTGCGTGGGTGGTGCCGCAGGCGCTGGCACCGACCTCCACCCAGGCGCAGAACCAGGACATCGAGTATGCGCAGGAACTGCTGGCCAGCGGGGACGAGGAAGACATCCCGGTACTGGGCGACGAGGACGGCTACGCGTTCTCGCGCATCGGTCTGATCGAGGAGGTCGACGGGCAAAAGGTGCTGGCCGATCCGTTCAGCGATGACGTCTTCCGGGTACTGACCGACGACGAAATCGCCACGGTGGGGGACAGCCCCTACGCCCTGGAGCACTTCGGTGCTCCCGCCGACGGGCAGCTGGTGCTGACCTTCGACGACGGACCCGACGCCGAGTACACCACCGAGATCCTCAATGTGCTCTCCGAGGAGGGCGTGCCCGCCACGTTCTTCACGATCGGAACCAGTGTGGCGGAGAATCCCGATGTGTTCCAGCGCATTATCAAGGAGGGGCATTCCGTGGGTAACCACACCATGACCCACGCGACCTCCGACACCAGCAGCTTGTTCAACCGTGAAGAGGTGATCAGCACCGACCGGGAGATGCGCGCGGTGGGCGGCTACGCCTCGTCCCTGTTCCGCATCCCGGAGGCCGACGCCGACAACAACCCGCTGCCGCTGTTGCAGGCCCAGCAGCTGGGATACCTGCACGTCAACTTCGACATCGACACCGAGGACTGGAGCTACGCCCCGGGCGAGGACGTCCCCGTGCCCGATCTGGACGGGGAAGGACACGTTGTGCTGATGCACGACAGCGGCGGGGACCGCACCGCCTCGGTCGAGGCCCTGCGCGAGCTCATCCAGGAGGCCAAGAACGAGGGCTACACGTTCACCACGGTCGACACCATCGCCCCTGAGCAGTACCAGGCGGAGAAGAACGTGGAAGCCACGGTCGGGGACGAGGCCGTTGCCGTGACGGTTGCGGGGGTCTCGGTGGCTCCGTCCGTGGCCATGAGCTGGCTGTTCTGGTTCGGCATCGGTTCCCTCACGATCATGTCCGTCCTCTACATCGTTCTGGCACTCGTGGGCAATCGGCGGCAGAAGAAGCGGGTGTGGCGACAGCTGCCCGAGCACGAGCTGCCGCTGGTGAGCGTGATCCTGCCGGTGTTCAACGAGGAACTCGTGGTGGCCCGCACATTGGATTCGCTGCGGGCCAGCGACTACCCGAACTTCGAGGTCATCGTGGTTGACGACGGCTCCACGGACGGCACCGGTGCGATCCTGCGCGAGGTGGCCGCCGGGTGGCCACAGCTGCGGGTGCTCACCCAACCCAACGCCGGTAAGTCGGTCGCCTCCAATCAGGCCATCCTGGCCGCGAACGGGGAGATCGTGGTGACCCTCGACGGGGACACCATCTTCGAGCCGCAGACCATCCGGATGCTCGCCCGTCACTTCTACGACACCGACGGCGACCGCCGGGTGGGCGCGGTGGCCGGGCACATCAAGGTGGGCAACCGCTCCAACCTGCTGACCATGTGGCAGTCCCTGGAGTACATCTCCGGCATCTGCGTGACCAGGGTGGCCGAGGGTGTGATCGGGGCGATCTCCATCGTGCCCGGGGCATGTGCGGCGTGGCGGAAGGAAGCCCTGCAGGCTGCCGGGGGATACTCCCACGACACCCTGGCGGAGGACGCGGACCTGACCATGACCCTGCAGAAACTGGGGTACAAGGTGGTCCAGGAGAACCGGGCCGTGGCGTGGACCGAGGCCCCCATCACGGCCAAGGGGCTGGCCAAACAGCGGCTGCGCTGGACCTACGGTAATCTCCAGGCACTGTGGAAGCACGCGGACATGCTCTTCCGTCCCCGCTACCGGGCGCTGGGCATGCTCACCCTGCCCTACACAATGCTCGCCACGGTTGTCCCGCTGCTCTTCCTGCCCCTGACCGTGCTGATGGCGGCACTGATCCTGGCGTCCGGTAACTGGCAGGCGATCGCGATCTTCGCAGCCTTCGTGGCCGGGTTGCACATGCTGATCTGCGTGCTGGCCCTGCGCATGGTGGGTGAGTCCTGGACCCACCTGCTGGTGGTGCCGGTCTACCGGCTGATCTACGAACCCCTGCGCGCCTACCTGCTCTACGCTTCCCTGCTGCAAGCGCTCAAGGGACGGATGGTCGGCTGGTACAAGCCGGAGCGCACCAACAGCGTGCTGGACCTCACCTCACTGGAGGCCAAGGCCGGACGCGTCTGAGATCCGGGGTCCTGCCGGGCGCTGCTGCGGGTGGCCCTACCCCGCCTCCCGCAGCCGCTCCCACAGGTTGAATGCCATGGCCAGGTCCACCAGCTGCGCGGAGGACAGCTCCTGGAACCGCTTGGCGA
>NZ_JAUNPE010000251.1 GCF_030536815.1 Kocuria sp. | reverse complement strand
TGGCAGTACCAGCTCACGGGAACGAGCGGGGTCAAAGAACCCTTCAAGGAGCTCGTCGCGCACTGCCACGAACAGGGCGTTCCCACCGTGTTCTGGAACAAGGAAGATCCGCCCCACTACCGCGACTTCCTGGAGTGCGCGCGGCTGTTCGACCACGTTTTCACCACCGATGTGAACAAGATCCCTGACTACCATCGAGATCTCGGTCATGAGCGGGTCTCGGTACTGCCGTTCGCCGCGCAGCCGGCCGTCCACAATCCCTCGCGGCCGAGGAATGGGTTCCATGAACGAGATGTCGCCTTTGGTGGCATGTACTTTGCGCATAAGTTCCCCGAAAGACGGGAACAAATGGATCTCCTCCTGGGTGGCGCGAACGATGTGAGTCCCAAGCTTGAGACCGGGCTCGAAATCTTCTCCCGGTACCTGGGCGAGGACGAGCGCTATCAGTTTCCAACACCGTTGGATCAGCGCGTGGTTGGTTCTCTGACCTACGAGCAGATGTTGACCGCCTACAAGGCCTATCGAGTCTTCCTGAATGTGAACTCCGTGGTGGACTCACCCTCCATGTGCGCTCGGCGCATTTTCGAGATCACCGCGAGTGGCACTCCCGTTGTCAGCACTCCGTCTCGCGCAATTCGTGAGTATTTCACCGAGGACCAGCTGGCCGTGGTGGAGGATCGCGAACATGCGGCGGATGTGGTGCGGGCGCTCGTGCGGAGTCCAGAACTTGCCGATCGGATGGTCCATCGCGCGCAGCGGGAAGTGTGGAACAAGCACACGTACGGGCACCGCGTGGAGCAGATTCTGCAACGAGTTCTCCCCGGCAAGGTTCGTCCGCGAACCCGGCCAACGGTTTCGATCTTGTTGTGCACCAACCGTCCCCATCGGGTCGCGTCGGCTCTCAATGGGTTCGCCACGCAGGTGGGTGTCGACCTGGATGTTGTGCTGGTGGCGCATGGATTCGACCCGAACACGGAAGAGATCAAGGATGCGATAGCGGTCAGTGGCATCGACCGCGTCACGACCATTGCGGCCAATGCCGCGTTGACGCTCGGGGAGTGCTTGAACCTGGCGGTTGAGGCGTCCACGGGCGAGGTCCTGGCCAAGATGGACGATGACGACTTCTACGCGCCGCGGTATCTCGCGGATCTGCTCGACGCCCTGGTGTACTCGGGTGCGGACATCGTGGGGAAGCAGGCCCACTACATGTACGTGGAGTCCCAGAACGCGACCCTGCATCGATTTGCCCACCGGGAGCACCGCTACACGGACTTCGTCATGGGCCCCACCATCACGGGCTACCGCCGTGTCTTTGACCAGATCCCGTTTCAACGGCGGAGTACCGGTGAAGATTCGTCATTCCTGGCGGCGGCCGTAGAAGCAGGCTTCTCGATCTACTCGGCCGACCGTTTCAATTTCGTGCAACGGCGCGGGTCCGATGGGCACACGTGGCAAGTTTCGGATGCGAGTGTCCTCGCCACGGGTAGTGTCGTCATGTTCGGGGACAACTCAAACCATGTGACGGTATGATTTCAATGGATCAAAACGTGCGAGGCGTGGAAAACCCCTGACCGGGCAGACATTGCCGTGTGGTCAGTGGTCGTCTCAGTAAGGTGAGGTAATGAGTAATTCTCTGGAAGTTGTCTTTGTCGGACTCGGCTACATTGGGCTCCCCACCGCGGTGGTCATGGCCAATCACGGAGTGCGGGTTCACGGTGTAGACGTCAACGCTTCCGCCGTCGAGCGCATCCAGCGTGGTGAAGTCACCATTGTTGAACCTGGGTTGGAAGAACAACTCAAGAAGGCTGTGGACAGCGGGCAGCTAACGGCGTCCACTGAGATGCAGCAGGGCAACGCATTCGTTATTGCCGTTCCCACTCCGTTCAAGGACAACTACGAGGGCGATCTCTCGTACATCATGTCCGCCGCAGAGTCGATTGCTCCGCAGCTGCGCGGCGACGAAGTGGTCATTCTAGAATCCACCTCCCCGCCCAAAACCACGCAGAAACTGGCGGCCAAGATCTTGGAACTGCGTCCGGATCTCTCCGTCGACGGCGCAGACGGCAAGCCCGTGATCCACTTCGCCTACTGCCCCGAGCGCATCCTCCCCGGTAAGGCCATGGAGGAACTCGTCAGCAACGACCGCATCATTGGCGGCCGCACTCCGGAAGCTGCGCGCCGCGCCACGGAGGTTTACGCATCCTTCTGCGAGGGCGAGTTGCTGGCGACGGATGACGTGACCGCCGAAATGGCCAAGCTCACCGAGAATTCGTTCCGTGATGTGAACATTGCGTTCGCCAATGAGTTGTCGTTGATCTCCGACAATCTTGGAATCAATGTGTGGGAGCTCATCGAGCTGGCCAACCATCACCCGCGCGTGAACATCCTGCAGCCCGGCCCCGGTGTGGGCGGTCACTGCATTGCCGTGGATCCCTGGTTCATCGT
>NZ_JAUNPE010000095.1 GCF_030536815.1 Kocuria sp. | reverse complement strand
GACGCCCGTGCCATTTCTGCCGTGGATCCAGCGGGTCAGGGCACCGCCGCCACGCGATTGTCGGCGACGGCGCACTGATCGGCTCGGGCGCCAAGGTAGTCGGCCCCCTTACCGTGGGCGCTGGGGCAAAGATCGGGGCGGGCGCCGTCGTGACTGCGGATGTCCCTGCCGGTGACATTTCGGGCGCAGGTTGACACCCTGCGTCCACGTGCGAACCTGCGCCACAGATGTCAGAGACACATAAATGGCTGGGTTCCGACGTCACCGGTAGAGGAATCTCGCAAACGGCCTCGGTCCCATTGCTGGGACCGGGGCCGTTTCACTGAAGCACTAGCGATCAGTCGTTGAAGTCCTCCGGTGCGGAACCGATGCGGCCGTCCTCGCGGGTGAGACCGTCGATCAGGGCGATCTCCTCGGAGCTGAGCGTGAGATCCTGCGCGGCCCAGTTCTCCTCGATGCGCTCGGGAGTCACGGACTTGGGGAACACCACGTTGCCGATGGCCAGGTGCCACGCAATGATGACCTGAGCCGGGGTGGCGTCGTGAGCCTCGGCGATCTGGGCGATGGTCTCGTCCTGCAAGTCGGCCTTGCCTTGACCCAGCGGGGACCAGGCCTCGGTCACGATGTCGTACTTCGCATCCAAATCGCGCATGGCCTTCTGGTTGAAGTAGGGGTGCAACTCGATCTGGTGCGCGGCGGGAATGTCACCGGTGTCGATGATGTCCTGGAAGGCTTCCTCACCGAAGTTCGAGATGCCGATGGACCGGGCCTTGCCCGATGCCTTGATCTCCTGGAATGCCTTCCAGGTCTCCAGGTACTTACCCTTCTTCGGCTGCGACCAGTGAATGAGGTACAGGTCCACGTAGTCCAGGCCCAGACGTTCCAGGGAACCGTCGATGGCCTTCAGCGCGGAGTCGTAACCCTGGTCGTCGTTCCACAGCTTGGTGGTGATGAACAGGTCCTCGCGGGCAATGCCGCTCTTCGCGATGGCGCGGCCCACACCTTCTTCATTTCCGTAGATCTTGGCGGTGTCGATGTGGCGGTACCCGATCTCGAGGGCCTTGGTGACCACTTCTTCAGCGACGTCCGGGTCGACCTGCCACACGCCGTAGCCGAACTGGGGAATGACGTTGCCGTCGTTGAGGGTCAAGGTTGCATTGCGAGGCATGAAAATCCTTTCGTAGGGAAACTTGTACCAGTGAACTCCTGTTCGCGCGGCCCTGACAAGCAGTTAAGTTATGAGTGAAGTCACCGCCGTCAGGCGCATGTCAGCCAGTCATGATGAAATAGAGGTATGAAGTTCAACTTCCACCGTGTCAAGACTCCCGCGTACATCACCTCCATTGCGCTGGTGGTGATCGGTCTGCTGTTCGAGCTCGGGTCCATGCCCGTGGCCGCGTGGATTTTCGTGATTCTGGGCATCGTGCTCAACGTCATGGCCGTCTCGGTCACCGCGGTCAACGACACTCCTCGCGCCCCCCGAGAGTTCAAGCGTTCCTCGGTGGAAAGCAACACTCGCGTGGTGATCGACCCTGACGTGGACACCGAGCAGCAGGAAACCGTGCCCGCCCCCTCCAAGGCGAAGTCCGCGGCTCCCGTCACGGACGAGAAGCCGTCCAAGCGCCTGGGCTCCTCCGCGTTGCGCGCCAACCTGGCCAACAAGTCCGGTTCCCGCCCCGCCGCCCACGGCACCCAGGATTCGCACCAGGTCAAGTAGCTCTTCCCCCGACGACGCCGCTGCGTCGCCGCGAAAACGGCCTCTCACCTTCCGGTAAGAGGCCGTTCGCATGTCCACGATGTACTCGTGAGACGGTCAGTTCATTGCCGCACCCTGATAGATCTGGCGGATCCGCGCATCGTTCAGGCGAGTTTCGATGCTCACGGTGTTCTCGGGATCGGAACGCAGGTAGCGCACCGGCCCGTGTGCGCCCACGGTGAGTTTCTCGGAGTCCGAGGTGTTGTACACGGCATCCACCGGCGCTTGAAAGTTGGGGCCCTGCACCGGGTTCACGGACAGCACCAGGTGAGCGGTGACGGTGTCCGAGACGCCGTTCTCGTCAAAGGGGGACTCCACGTCCACCTCGCGAATGATGCCCACGCCGTAGCCGATCACTCCGGGCAAACGGGTGGCCAGGTGGCCCTGCGCGCGGGCGAAGGCCTTCTTCACGCTGGAGATCCAGGTGATCGCGGCCAGCACCAGGATCACGGCAATCATGCCCAACCACAGGCCGTTGTTGCTGTCCGCGTAACGCATCCAGCACAGCACGATGGCCAGCGCCGACACCAGCGGGATCACCAGAATCATGGAATTGGCGAGCTTCTCACGGGTGCCCACCTTGGCCGGTGCGGCGGGCGCCGCGGCAGTCGCCGCGCTGGTACCGGGCGCAGCGGCGTCGGGATCGGAAGCGACGTCGGCGGGCGTCGCGGACGGGCTGCGTCGTAGCTGCTGCATGGCTTTGAGGTCGAAACCCCGGTCATCAACGGTAACGGGGGTGGGCCAGGTGTCCATGGAATCCATGGTTCCCATTATGGTGGCATGACGTCCTAGAGAGGTGGTCCAGCCATGCCCGAGCGTCCCGCTCAGCCCCCGGTCAACCGCGGCCACCGTGCCGGTTTGCTGCTGGTGGGGGTGTTGTTGCTGGGCGCGAACCTGCGCGCCGGCATTACCGCGGTGGGCCCCGTGCTCCCGGAGATCGAAAGACAGGGTGGGTTGACCGGGTTCGAGGCGTCGCTGCTCGTGAGCTTGCCGCTCATTGCGTTCGCCGTGATTTCGCCGTTCGCGCCGCGGCTTGCCGAGAGTCTCGGGTTGGAACGTGTGCTGGGTCTGGCGCTCGCCGTATTGGCGCTGGGCATTGTCATTCGCTCCACGCCCGGGCCCGGCTTCATCTGGATCGGCACCGTGCTGCTGGGGGCCGCCATTGCAGTGATGAACGTGTTGATCCCCGCGCTGATCAAACGCGATTGGCCGCACAAGATCGGGCCCATGACCGGTGTGTACCAGTCGGTCACCGCACTCACGGCCGCGCTCGCCTCCGGCGTGGTGGTCCCCATTGCGCAGGTGGCGCCCTCAGGCTGGCGCTTCGCGTTGGGGATCTGGGCCGGCACGGCGATCATCGGCCTGGCCGTGTTCCTGCCGTGGATCCTGGGTCGGCGCAAACTCACCAAAGAGCTGCCCGGCCGTCCCGACCTGCGCGACGAACACGGCGCATTACGGACGACGCCGCCCGCTCGCCGCCACGCCAAACTCCCCTTGGGCTCCGCGTTGGCCTGGCAGGTCACCGCGTACATGGGGCTGCAGTCCACCGTGTACTACACAATGGTCACCTGGCTTCCAGCGGTGCAGGTGTTCAACGGTGCGAGTGCGGTGGAGGCCGGGTGGTACCACTTCGCGTTCCAGGCGTGCGGGCTGGTGGGCACCCTCTTCACGGCAGCCATGATCCCCAGGACCCGCAGCCAGTCGGGGCTGGGCATACTGTTCACCAGCTCGGCCGTGATCGGTGTGATCGGGCTACTGACCATGCCCGGACTGTCGCTGCTGTGGGCGCTGTTCATCGGCTTCTGCACCGGCGGGGCCATCGTGCTGGCCATGGCGCTGTTCGGGCTGCGGACCGTGGATTATCACCAGGCGGCCGGACTGTCGTCCATGGCGCAGAGCATCGGCTACCTGCTGGCCGCGCTGGGTCCGGTCATGATCGGCGTGCTGCGTGATGCCACGGGAACCTGGACCATTCCGCTGCTCACGATTCTCGGGGTGATCATCGCCCAGGGTGTGTTCGTAGCGCTCGCCGGACGCAACCGCACGCTGCCCGCGTAGGGCGGGCGAGCGGCGTCGTCGAACGGTGATCAGCTAGGCCAGCTGGAACGAGCGCTTGGACAAGCCGAGCTTGTAGCCCTCGACCGTGGTCTTCACTGAACCCTCGGGATTGTCCGCCGCGCCCAGGGTAATGAACAGGGGCGTGAAGTGCTCCACGGTGGGGTGGGCGTGCGGCATGCCCGGGGCGTCGGTGCGGAAGCGGGACAGGCCGGCCACATCGCCGTCGGCGAGCAACTGGGCGGCCCACGCATCGAAGTCCACAGACCAGGACTCGGGCTCGACCGTGGTTCCCAATAGCAGCTGACGCGACGGCATGCCGTGCGTCATGAAACCGGAACCGATCACCAGGTAGCCCTCGTGACGCAGTTGACGCAGGTGACGGCCCAGGTCCATGAGGCGTTCGGGGGAGTGCGTGGGCATTGAGACCTGCAGCGCGGGAACGTCTGCCAGCGGGTACATCGCGCGCAGCGGAACCCACGCGCCGTGGTCCAAGCCGCGGTTGTGATCGATGTGCAGGGACTCGTTGTCCGGCATCATTGCGGCAATCCGCGCGCCCAGGGTTGAAGCGTCCGGGGTGGGGTAGGTGAGTTCGTAAAAGCGCTGCTCGAACCCGCCGAAATCGTAGACCAAAGGGGTGTGTGCGGTGGGCGAAGTGATGGAGGTGGGGGCGTTCTCCCAGTGCGCGGACACCACCACCACGCCGCGCGGCTTGGGCATGGTCAGGGCCCATTCGAAGAGTTCGGAGAGCCAGAGCGCGTCATCGAGCAGCCCCGGGTAGCCGTGGCTCAGGTAAATGGAGGGCAACGGCGCGTCGCCGTCTTGCCAGCGCGGTTGCGCGGCGGAGCGGGGGACCGAGGACATCTCATGACGGTCGAGAACGGTCATGTCCATGACAGTTACTTCCTTCCAAAATAGTTTCTGTTGCAAGTAACTGTAGGGGACAATATTTGCCGCGTCAATATATTCCACCTAGAATCGAGGGTATGAGCGATACAGAATGGTTGTCCGAGGATGAGCGCGAAGCATGGCTGGCGCTCGTGTCGATCATGTTCCGGCTGCCCGGTGCCGTGGAAACACAGTTGCGCAGCGAAGAAGATATGTCTTTGGCGGAATACCTGGTTTTGGCAATGCTCTCCGAAGCGTCCGACCATCGGCACCGCATGTCCGAACTCGCGGCAGCCACCAACACGTCCCAGTCGCGGCTCTCACGCATCGTGGCGCGCATGGAAAAGGCCGGTCTGGTTACCCGTGAAGGTCGCCTCGATGATCGCCGCGTGGTCATTGCCGAAATCACCGACGCGGGAATCGAGCGCATCCAGCAGGCCGCGCCCGCTCACGTGCGTCATGTGCGAGAGATCGTTTTCGACCGGCTGAGCTCCGAGCAGGTGGGGCAACTCGTGGAGATCGGCCGGGCGCTCAACCGTGGGCCGGCCGAGGACGTGGCAACGGGTTTGCGCTCGATCGCCTGATGCACGGGCCCATGCGCCGCTGACCGCCGCCGGTAGAGCTACTCCGGGCTCTCTCCTGCGGGTCTAGAGTGGCGGGGTGAGCATGAACAGCAGTCCGCACCGGGTCATGATGGGCACCGTCAAGGGCCAGGAGTACAAGGGGCGCAGGATCAGTGGCGCCACCATCAAGCGCATCCTCACCTTTGCGCGCCCGCATCGTAAGACCATTGCGCTGTTCGTCGTGGTCTCCGTGGTGCTGGCAATCCTCGGCGTGGTGACGCCGGTCCTCGCGGGGCGCGTGGTCAATGCCATTACCGGCGGGCAGGATATTTCGGCCGTGGTGTGGCTGGCCGTGGGGATCGCCATTGTGGCACTGCTGGATGCCGGTCTGTCCGTGCTCAACCGACTGTTGTCCTCGCGCGTGGGTGAGGGCCTGATTTACGACCTGCGCACCACCGTGTACGACCATGTGCAGACCATGCCGCTGGCCTTCTTCACCCGAACCCGCACGGGCGCGCTGGTCTCCCGACTCAACACCGACGTGATCGGTGCGCAGCGCGCCTTCGCCGGCACCCTGTCCGGCGTGGTGTCCAACGTGGTGTCGCTGGCGCTCACCGTGGGTGTCATGGTGACCATTTCGTGGCAGGTCACGGGTTTGTCGCTGCTGTTGCTCCCCATCTTCTTGATTCCCGCCCGCGCGATGGGTGGACGACTGGCCGGTCTGCAACGGCAATCCGCGCAGTACAACGCGCAAATGTCCATCCGCATGACCGAGCGTTTCGCCGCGGGTGGTGCCACGCTGGTCAAGCTCTACGGCGACCCCTCCAGTGAGTCCCGGCAGTTCGCCGAACGCGCGGCGAGCGTGCGCAATATCGGCATTCGCACCACCATGCTGCAAACCACGTTCGTCACCGCGTTAACTTTGGTCTCGGCTTTGGCGCTCGCGCTGGTGTACGGGGTGGGCGGTGCCCAAGCGATCCTGGGTCATCTGGACGCGGGTGCCGTGGTCACCCTGGGCATGCTATTGACCAGGCTGTATACGCCTTTGACCATGTTGGCCAATGCTCACATGGACATCATGAGCGCCGTGGTGAGCTTTGAGCGCGTGTTCGAGGTGTTGGACATCAAGCCCTTGATCCGCGAGGCTCCGGATGCTCGCGCCATTGCTCCCGGCCCCGCGGCCGTGGAGTTCGACGGCGTCCACTTCGCCTACCCCTCGGCCGACCAGGTTTCGCTGGCCTCTTTGGAGGACGTCGCGGTCCTCGACTCGC
The DNA here is from genome assembly GCF_030536815.1 of Kocuria sp. Lineage (GTDB taxonomy): Bacteria > Actinomycetota > Actinomycetes > Actinomycetales > Micrococcaceae > Kocuria > Kocuria gwangalliensis. The sequence continues at coordinate 2,056 of NZ_JAUNPE010000095.1, read as the reverse complement.
GGGGCGGTGAGGAAGTGCTGCACGGGATTTCCTTCAGCGCCCAACCCGGTCACACCGTGGCCCTGGTGGGGTCCTCGGGTGCGGGCAAATCCACGATCGCCCAGCTGGTGGCGCGCCTGTACGACGTCGACACCGGCGCCGTGCGACTGGGCGGCCAGGACGTCCGCGAAACCACCTTTGAATCCCTGCGGGAGACCGTGGGCATGGTCATGCAGGACGGTCACTTGTTCCACGACACCATCCGCGCGAATTTGGCCCTGGCCCGGCCGGAGTCCACGGACGAGGACCTCTGGCACGCTCTGGACCGGGCCCGCATGAAGCACGTGATCGCGTCCCTCCCGGACGGACTGGACACCGTGGTGGGGGAGCGCGGCTACCGGCTCTCCGGCGGTGAGCGTCAACGCCTGACCATTGCCCGGCTGCTGCTTGCGCAACCGCGCGTGGTCATCCTGGACGAGGCCACCTCCGCGCTGGATTCCACCAACGAGGCCCACGTGCAGGCCGCGCTGAGTGAGGCGATGATCGGACGCACGGCCGTCGTGATCGCCCATCGACTGTCGACCATTCGGCAGGCCGACCAGATCTTGGTGATCGAAGCCGGCCGGATCGTGGAGCGCGGCACGCACCAGGAACTACTCGAGGTCGACGGTCGGTACGCGGAACTGTACGAAACGCAGTTCTCGACGGCCGAATGAGCGGGCCTAATCTGTGGTCATGCCCATGAGCGCCTCGCTACCCGACCAGCTGATCGAAGAACTGGGGATCACCGGAGCCCACGCACTTGCCGTGGTGCTGTCCGCGGTGGGGATCTACCTGGCTTTCCTGCTGTTCGTGCGGATCTTCGGGCAGCGCGTGCTCATGGCCATGTCCACCTTCGACGTGGTCGTGACGGTCATGCTCGGTTCGGTGGCCGGTCGCGTGATCCTGGGCCACCCGCCCACCCTGACCAGCGGCATCCTGGGCCTGGCCACCCTGTTCGTCCTGGAGGCCGGGTTCGGGCAATTACGCTCGTCCTTGCGGGTGCAGAGACTCATGAACAGCCCGGCGCGGTTGCTCATGATCGGGCCGCAGATCCAGGACAAATGGCTCAAGCGCTCTCACATCACCCTGGGGGAATTGCACGGTGCACTGCGCAAAGCGGGCATCCGTTCATATGACGAGATTGCATGCGTACTCCAGGAACCCGGGGGCGGCATCAGTGTGCTGCGCCGCGGGGTTCCCATTGACCCGCAGTTGCTCGCGGACGTCGCCGGTGCAGACCGCATCCCGGCCGAATTCCTGGCTGAGCGCGGAACTGACGATGACGAAACGCATGCCGGCCAGCGCATGAAAACAGATCGCCCAAATAAACGCGGGACAACACCGTGACATAAGGGAGCACACTGATGATTTCCGTGGTTAGGATAAACGCACGCCACGGAAGGGACTTCAAGGGCATGACTGAAACGGCCATTCGCTATTCGGGCGTGAGCAAGGTGTATCCCAATGGGACCACCGCCGTGGACCACCTGGATCTGGAGATCCCCACCGGCTCGCTCACCGTGTTCGTGGGCCCCTCCGGCTGCGGCAAAACCACTTCCCTGCGCATGCTCAACCGCATGGTGGAACCCACCTCCGGAACGGTGGAGATTGACGGCCGTAACGTGGCGGACGTTCCCGCTGCGCAACTGCGCCGTTCCATGGGCTACGTGATGCAGCAGTCCGGGCTCATGCCCCATCGCACGGTGGAGGACAACATCGCCACCGTCCCCCGGTTGAACGGGGTGTCCAAGTCCACCGCACGCACCAACGCTCGTAAACTTCTCGGCTCTGTGGGCTTGGACGAGTCGCTGGCCACCCGCTACCCGGCGCAACTGTCCGGCGGCCAGCAACAGCGCGTGGGCGTGGCCCGAGCGCTCGCGGCCGATCCGCCCATCCTGCTCATGGATGAGCCCTTCTCCGCGGTGGACCCCGTGGTGCGGCAGGACCTGCAGCGCGAACTCCTGGACCTGCAGCAGCGACTGCACCGCACCATTGTGTTCGTCACCCACGACATCGACGAGGCCATCACCCTGGG
>NZ_JAUNPE010000250.1 GCF_030536815.1 Kocuria sp. | reverse complement strand
CGTTCACCTCGTCCGATTCCTCGGGGTTGTTGGCGTGGTCGCGGGAGTGCTCGCTTGCGGGCGACCCAGTAGGTTGAAGGACGCGAGGATAACGCCAATCACGGCAAGATACACGCCCACGTCGAAGACCAGCGCGGTGGTGGTCTGGTACCCGAAGATCTCGGGGTGCAACGGTCGCAGGAACGAGCCGTCCAGGTAACCCAGGAACCCGGTTCCCACACCCACGGCCACGCCCACCCCGATAAGCAGTAGGTACGGCATCTGTACGCGGGCCGAACGGTCAGAAGGAGCCGCCAGGTAGGCCAGGGCAAAGCCCGCGCCACCCACCAGCGCGGCAATGAAGCCACCGCCGGGTTCGTAGTGACCGCGTAGCAACAGGATCAGGGAACCTGCTACGACGATCGGAGCCAGCAGTTTGGCCGTGGTGCGCACGAACACGGTGTTGTCCCGCGCGTCAATCAGCGGGGAATGGTCCTGAATGTTCGCCGAACGTTCCGGGCTGGGCTTGCGCGCTCGCAGCAGCACAGCAATTGTGATGCCGGCAACGCCCAGCACCGTGAGCTCGCCCAACGTATCCAGGGCGCGGAAGTCCACCAGGATGGTGTTGACCAGGTTGGTTCCGCCGGTCTCGTTGTACCCCTCGGTCAGGTAGTACTCGGAGGCCGGGGACATGTCCCGCCTCCCGGTCAGCCCCCACACGCCCACGGTGGTGGCCAGGCCGGCACCGCCGGCAATCAGCAACGGGATCACGTGTTTGCGCGGGGGAGTCTTCTCGAACGCGGTGGGCAGTCGGCGCAGCAGCAGCACCATGACGCACACGGTCAGGATTTCCACGAGCAGCTGGGTGATGGCCACGTCGGTGGCGCCCAGCTGCAAGAACCACACGGTCATGCCGAAGCCCACCACCCCCGTGACCACGATCGCCGCAATCAGCGTCTTAGCCTGCATCATGGCCACCACACCGCACGCGATGAGCACCACGAGTACCCAGTCGAGCGGGTCGCCGGGTTCGCCCACCACGGCCGGCAGGTCGTCGATGGTCAACACGGCCATTGCTGCGATTGCAATTAGAGCCACGGCCGGGATGGACAAATGCCGGCGCGGGGCAATACTTCCGGTCCAACCGCCGACGACGCCGCCGAACCGGATGGTCTGCTCCCTCGCGGTGTCCACAATGTCCAGTCCGGAGAACGGGAAGTCATAGGGTTTCATGGCGCGGTGCACTCGGTGGCGGGCGAGCACGAGCACGGTACCCATGGAGATGACGATCAGGGAGACGAACAGTTCGGGGACGAAACCGTGCCACAGGGCGAAGTGAGCCGTCACCCCTTCACCCGCGGACGCAGTCGCACCCACCGTGACGAGTTCGTCCAGCAGGAACGGCGTCAGGCCCAGGACCAGCCCGGCAATCGCACCCAATGCCGGGGCACCCCAGAACGCGGGGGAGGCTTCGCGAACCACATCGTGGGAATTTCCGGACTCCCTTGCCCGGCCGCCGAACGCGCCCAGTACGAGCCGCGCCGAGTACGCGAACGTGAAGATCGAGGCAACAGCTGCGACTGCGGTGACGACCCACGGGACCCATTCCGGACCCGGCGCGTCGAGGAACGCCTTGAGCATCGTTTCCTTGCTCACGAATCCGAGCAGCAGCGGCACCCCGGCCATGGATGCGGCGGCCAGACCCATCGCCGTGACCGTAACGGGCATTCGCAACTTCATGTGGGCGAGCTCGCGCATGTCCCGGGTGTGAGCGCTGTGATCGATCACTCCGATCACCATGAACAGCGCGGACTTGAACAGGGCGTGAGCGATCGTGTGTATGACCGCGGCCTTCAGCGCCTCGGGCGTACCGATGCCGATCATCGTGACCAGCAGGCCTAGTTGACTCATGGTCGAATAGGCCAGCAGTTCCTTGAGGTCGTAGCGGCGTAGGGCCGCGATCGCACCGAACAATGCGGTGATCAGACCCGCGGTGACCAGCATGACGTTCCATACGGAGACGTCCGCAAACACGGGGGAGAAGCGCAGCAGCAGGTAGATGCCGGCCTTCACCATGGCCGCGGCATGCAGATACGCAGAAACCGGGGTGATGGCCACCATCGAGTCAGGCAACCACGCCTGGAACGGGAACTGCGCGGACTTGGTGAACGCGGCCATAGCGATCAGCACGGCCACCGATGCGGTCAGTGCTCCGTTGGCGGACCACACGGGATCCACCAGAATTTCGCTCAACCGAGTGGTCCCCGTGGCAACGATCATCACCGTCACCGCGGCCAACAGCAGCAGCCCACCGGCCACTGTGACCAGCAACGTGCGGATTGCGGGTTCGCGCGCACCGGCTCCGGAGCGGGCGATCAGGAAGAACGAGCACAGTGTGGTGGCTTCCCACGCAACATAGAGAACGATCAGATCATCGGCGAGCACCAGCGCCAGCATGGCCGCGGCGAAGCCCGTCA
>NZ_JAUNPE010000249.1 GCF_030536815.1 Kocuria sp. | reverse complement strand
CGAGACCATGAGTTCGCGCACCGGCTGGCTTCCTGGAACGTTGGTGAAATCCTCCACGTCGAACCCTGCCGCCTCCGCGGTCATGACGGCGATCTTGCCCAGGATGAGTTGCTCCGTGAAGTTCTTGCTCACCACCGTGATCTGGGCGTCCTCGGGCAGACCTTCCACGGCCTGAATCGTTCCCGGCTGCACCTCCGGCACGAACGACGTAGCCGGTTGCAGACCACAGCCCGTCAGCAGCATCACGCCAAGGCCCGCGCTCAGCCCGGCAGCAATGCGCGTGGGCTTTCGTTTCGACGACGACGCCGCCCCGGCCACCGGCCGCCGCCTTCGTCCCGTTCGTATTGACGTTGCCATCACAATCCCTTCGGGCGCGCAACGTATTCCACGAAGCGCCCCAGCCAATCCACGAGCAGAGCCAACAGTGCCACCAGCAGGGAACCCGCGATGAGCACCTTGATCAAGTTCAGGTTCACTCCCGTGGTGATCAGGATGCCCAGGCCACCGCCGTTGATGAACGTGGCCAGGGTCGCGGTGCCCACCAGCAGCACCAGCGCCGTGCGAATACCCGAGAGCATCACCGGCACCGCGAGCGGCAGTTCCACCCTGAAGAGCACCGCGATCGCGCTCATACCCATACCGCGGCCGGCTTCCACGAGCCGTTGGTCCACCTGCTGCAGACCCACCATGGTGTTACGCAACACCGGCAGGATCGCGTACGCCACCAACGCCACGACCGCTGCCGTGAAACCGAACCCCAGCCAGAAGGACAACAGCACCACCAGGCCGATGGCCGGAGCCGCTTGCCCGATATTGGCCACCACCAGAACGGGTCCGGTGAACTTTCGCAGCGGGCCGCGCGTGAGCAGGATCCCCAGCGGGATCGCGATGATCAGGACCAGGACGGCCGCCACCGCTGTGAGTTTCAAGTGCTCCCATGTGTAACCCCACAGGGCATCGGGTGCCAATGTCGCTCGTTCCGTTTCGGTCAGGTCACCGAAGGCCAACCACGCGAACAAGGCCGCAATGGCCACGAGGATGACGGCCAGCTGAATCCATAGATCCTTGGTCGAGCTCCCGGCCACCGCGGCGGTGGTCGAGACGGCATCCGGGTTCGCAATCCCGGTGGTGGCGCTCACGGGCGACCCTCAGCGGTGCCCTCGGTGGCCGCCGCCGTGGAACCGGCTGCGGCGGCGTCGTTGTGGTTGCCGTTGTCGGAGATCTGGGGGATGGCACCGGTGTTGAGGCCGACCGGCGCGTCGCCGTCGCCCTGGGCGGCAGCCTGGCCGGCCGAGATTGCGTCCATCACGGTATTGACCGTGATCAGGCCGGTGAATACGTCTCGTCGCCCGGCGACCAGTGCCGCGCCGGTGCTCGCGACCAGCATTGCGTCCAGGGCATCGTTGAGCGTGGATTGTTCATTGACGAGGGGCAGGTCGGGGTCCGCGGCGTCCGAAATCACCTGCAAGCGCGAAAGTTGGCGCTGCGACAACCACTGGATCGCGCGGCCACGCGAATCCAGGATCACCACATTCTGCTGACCGGCCTCCTCGAGCCGGGCAATGATCTCCTCCGGCGGCTCACCCGGTGTGGCGGTGACGGCTTGCTGCTGCTCGACCTCGTGCACCCGGTTGAGCGTGAGCTGCTTGAGCCCGGCGCCGGAGCCTATGAAGTTCTCCACGAACTCGCTGGCCGGATTGGCGAGGATACGTTCGGGAGAGTCGTACTGCTCGATTTGGGCGCCCTCGTTGAAGATGGCGATCCAGTCACCGAGCTTCACGGCCTCGTCGAAGTCGTGAGTCACACAGACAATGGTTTTCTGCAGCTCGGCCTGGATGTTGAGCAACTCGTTCTGCAGGCGTTGCCGCGTGATGGGATCCACCGCGCCGAACGGCTCGTCCATGAGCAGGATGGGCGGGTCCGCCGCGAGCGCACGGGCCACGCCGATGCGCTGCTGCTGACCACCGGAGAGTTCCTTGGGGTACCGGTTGCGGTAGGTCTTGGGGTCCAGGGACACCAGTTCGAGCAGTTCATCCACGCGAGCGGCAATGCGGTCCTTGTCCCAGCCGAGCATCTTGGGCACCAAACCGATGTTGGCGGCAACGCTCATGTGGGGGAACAGTCCGCCGGCCTGAATCACGTAGCCGATCTGACGGCGCAGTTTGTCACCGTTCATGCCCGTGACGTTGTCCCCGTTGATCACGATGGACCCGTCCGATGGCTCGATCAGACGATTGATCATTTTGAGCGTGGTGGTCTTGCCGCAGCCGGAGGGACCCACGAACATCACAATGCTGCCCGCGGGGATCTCCATGGTGAGCCCACCCACTGCCGGCTTGGCCTGACCGGGGTACTGCTTGGTCACCTGATCGAGGAGGATGGATGCGCCGCTGACCTTCTCGGCAGAGTTCTGGATGGTTTGTGTTTCAGACACGGATACCTCGCGAGGTTGTCAG
>NZ_JAUNPE010000248.1 GCF_030536815.1 Kocuria sp. | reverse complement strand
ATGTCGAAGAAGATGCCGGTGCGGATCATGCGGGTGATGGGTACGGCGCCGGTGCCGTAGACGATCGCGTTCTGCGGGGTGGAGACCGGGAGCATGAACCCGAAGGATGCGGCGAAGGTCGCAGCCATGGCCGGAACGAACGGGTCAACACCCATGGCCTGACACAGCGGGATCACGATCGGCACGATCACCGCCGCGGACGCCGTGTTGGACGTGGTCTCCGAGATCAACACGGCCAGCACCGCGGAGAACACGGTGATCGTCACGACATTGGTGATGTTCAGATTTTCGGATGCGCCGGTGCCAATGGTTTCCGCCAGGCCTGTCTCGGCGAGCAACGAGCCGAAGATGATGCCGGTGCCGAACAGGAGAATGGTTCCCCAGTCGATCTTGGCGGCGTCGGACCAGGTGAGGGTTGCTTCGCGCTTCTTCCAATTGGTGGGCAGGATGAACAGCAGGGATGCGCCCAAGACGGCCACGATGCCCTCGTCGAGCCGGTCATCCACAAAGATGTAGGCGTCGGACTCGGTGCCACCCACCAGGCTGACGACCGCCGGGAGCAACCAGAGAGTCACCGTGAAACCGAACGCGACCAGCGTGTTCTTCTCGGCCCGAGACATGGGCCCCTGTTCTTCCCGATGCTGACGGACGTATTCCTCCACGCCCTCGATCTGGCGAATCTCAGGCCTGTTGAGCAGGACCATGATGATCGTCAGAACAATGAACATGGCCAGACAGACCGGGAACGCAATGGCCATCCACTGGGCGAACGAAATGCGGGTTCCGGTGGCTTCTTCGATGAGGCCGCGGCCGATCAGGTTGGGCGGGGAGCCGACCGGGGTCAGCAGGCCACCCACGCTGGCGCCATAGGCAAGCATGAGCAACAAGGCCGCGCCCACGCGCAGTCGCAGCGGGTCGAAGTTGGCCTTGACCACGCCGCGGTCCTGCATCATCTCTGCAATGACCGCCAGGATGCCCAGCGCGGTGGGCATGAGCATGGCCACGGTGGCGGTGTTGGAGACGAACGCGGAGAGAATGCACGTGATCACGCCGAACGCAATGATGATCCGGTACGTGGATCTACCGACGCCCGGTAACGACAGCACCGCAAGCGCGAGCCGTTGGGCAATGCCGTGTTTGAGCATTGCGGCGGCCAGGATGAACGCTCCGATGAACGTGAAGATCGTGGTCGAGCCGAACGGCGCCAGGACGTCCCCGGCCGGGGCCACGCCAAGTATCACCACCGCAGCCACCCCTATGAGACCACCCACCGGAATGGGTACGGGCTCACAGATCCAGAGGATGATCACGCCCAGCAGCACGGCGGCCAGGGTGTGCTGATTCCGTTCCAGGTTCAGCGGCAGCAGCGCGAAAATGATGGCGACGGCCGGAGCCAGGAACAGCCCCGTGGTCTGGCGCGCGCGTTCGAACTTTTCTTCTCGCGGGGACAACGTCTGTTCGCTGAGACTGCGGAAGGTCTTGCCACCCAGCAGGGCGGCGCGCACGTCGGTGCGCTGTGATGAGCGGGCGGTGTCGGCGGACTCGGATTCCTGCGTGGTCATGGCGAAAGCCTTTCGTCGCGGTCATCGCGGGATACACACACCATGCGCCTGTGACTTGCATCACGTCCAAGGCTTGTTATCTACTGAACGCATAGGCAAAACCAATGGATCAGGGGTATGACGCGTGGATGTCAGGCAACTGACGTACTTCCTGGCGGTGGTCGATCACGGCGGATTCACTCGCGCCGCGGAGCATCTGATCATCGCCCAACCCTCACTGTCGCAAACAATTAAAGGCCTGGAGCGGGAGCTCGGCGTCTCACTGTTCCATCGCATCGGGCGGCGAGTGGTGCTCAGCAAAGCCGGACACGAACTGCTCGGCCCCGCCCGACTCGTGGTGCGGGATCTGGAGGCGGCCCGCAGCGCCGTCGACAATGTGCGCGGGGTGCGCAGCGGACGGCTGGACATGATCGCAATGCCATCTCCCGGGATCGAGCCGCTGACCGCGATGATTGCCGCGTACTCGCGCGCCCACCCGGCCGTGACGCTGAACGTGGACGCAGCCTTCACCGCCGAGGAGGTTCTCGATTCCGTGCGCACCGGCGGCGCGGAAATCGGCATCCTGGGCACCAAAGTCCCCTTCCGCTCCGGGGACGTGAAGGTCCTACACCTCGAACAGCAGCCCCTGGTGCTCATCGTGGCCCCGGGGACGGACGCTTTCGACGGCGCGGACACCATTGACCGCGATGACCTGGCCGGGCATCGGATTGTGGCCTCGCAGCAGGGGTCGCTCATGCGCCTGATGGTCGACGACACCCTGGCCCACGGCGTGCCCCTGCAGATCGTCGCGGAGGTCGCCCACCGCACCTCCGTGCTGCCCCTGGTCCTGGCCGGGGTGGGGCACGCGGTCATGCCGTCCTCGTGGACGCCACTCGCGCACCAGGCCGGTCTGCGCGTGGT
>NZ_JAUNPE010000247.1 GCF_030536815.1 Kocuria sp. | reverse complement strand
CCCACGCCGATCAGCAGCCGGATCGACTGCGGGCCGATCAGCCCGATCTCGGTCATGGCTCAACCTCGGTTCTCGAGTTCGCGGGCAATCCAGCGCAGCCGTGTGGCCACCGTGATCGCTGAGGCCGCGGCAATGACAATCAGCGTCACGAACAACATCCAGCCGCGCGGCAGATTGAACAGGGGTTCGATCATGGTCGCCAGGATCCCGACCATGAGCGTCCACATGCGCTGTTGTTTGGCCATCACCCCGCCGAAGAACTGCCCCGCCCCCGCACTCACTCCCAGCGTGCGCACGTAGGCCGTCAGCACGGCGAGGCTTCCCGCGAGCCAGCCCACAGTCACGCCGCCGGCCATCGCCGACGCCGCATAGCCCGCTCCCGCAAGCAGGGCCAGGTCCGAGAGCCGGTCGGGTACTTCGTTGAACAGTTCACCGGTGGGTGTTTTCAGCCCGCCCTCCACGGCGAGCATGCCGTCGAACATGTTGCACACCAGCCGCAACGGGATGGTCACGGCGGCTCCGACGAGCAGGAGGAGCCGGGCGGCGTCGTCGAAATGTGCGGAAAGCACCAGGCACGCGCACCCCAGCAGTGCGAAGCCGACCGAGGCCAGGGAAATGTGATTGGGCTTCAGGCCCGCTCGCTGCAACGTGGCCGCGATGCCGGTGGCCCAGCCGGTGGTGCGCTGCGGAATGGGGCGGCGCAGGGGGTCCGGCGGGTTGGGGGGATTGGTGCTGGAACCCATGGGTCTCCTAAGGCGTGGACGGATCGTCTCCTGCCACCTTGGCACGTTCGAGCGTCACCCGCGCGGAGCAGGCACCCGGCCTGGGGATTTTGACGTGCTATGCGTGACGCATGTGCGGGGACTCTTTGTCCCGCAGCGCAGCGGTCTCCAGCTGGATGGTGGCGTGGTCGAAGGACACGGGGAAGTGCTCACGGACGCAGCCGAGCACCGCCTCCAGGATCTGCGGGGCGTGACCGGATTCAAAGCATCGATCCTCCACGACCACGTGAGCGGACAACACCGGCAGCCCCGTGCCGATGGTGGAGGCGTGAACGTCGTGAACGTCCCGTACGTGGTCCAAGGCCATGATGTGCTCGCGCACCTCGTCCAGGTTGACCCCCTTGGGCGTGAATTCCATGAGCACACCCATGGTTTCGCGCAGCAGGCGGAACGCCCGGGGCAGGATCAGCGCGGCAATGAACAGCCCGGCAATGGTGTCAGCGCGTTGGAACCCGGTGGTGTGAATGACGATCGCGGCAATGATCACGCCCATGGACCCGAGGGCGTCATTGAGTACTTCGAGGAAGGCGGCGCGCATGTTGAAATTCGAGTCCCGGGCGGAGGCGAGCACGGCCATTGCCGCAATGTTGGCGACCAAACCGATCATCCCGAAGATCAGCAGCTCGACGGAGGGGATGTCGCTGGGCTCGAAGAGTCGCCGGATGCCCTCGATTGCCGCATAGGTTCCCACCGCCAGGAGCAACACGGCCTGACCGAGCGCGGCTATCACCTCGATGCGCGCGAATCCCCACGTGCGGCGGCCGCTGGGCGGGCGCAACATCATGGTCGCGGCGATCACGGCCACCAGCAGACCCGAGGCATCCGCCGCGGCATGGGCGGTGTCCGTGAGCAGCGCGAGGCTCCCGGTGAGCACACTGCCCACCGCCTGCGCAATCACAATGATGGCGGTGATGCCGAACGCGATGACCAGCCGGCGCCGCATGCCACGGTCGGCCGCCCGGGGCACGTGGGAATGTCCGTGGTCGTGACCCATTCCCATGACTGAACTCCTCCAATTGACCGTTTCGGTCCTGCAGATAACGCTACGGCAGGGCAAACCCCTTCTACAGTGATCATTACGGTGCGCCGAGCCAAAGGCCAAAACGACCGACGTCACCGCGCGTCAATGGGAGGATCCATGAGCCGCTCAACCGATTGTCGAGATCATGCCGTGGCAGCGGCGTGGGGCTTTGCCGAGGCCACCGCGTTCTTCATTGTCCCGGATGTGTGGCTGTCCGCGGTGGCCATGAAGAGCCCCAAGCGCGGCCTGACATGCGTGGCTTCCGCAACGGCCGGTGCCGTGTTGGGCGGAGCGCTCACCCATACGTGGGGAGCCACGACCGGTGCCGCGCGATCCGCGCGGCTTCTGGCCAAGCTACCCGCCGTCTCCGCCGCCATGGTGCGCCGAGTCGAGAACGACTACGCGACCAAGGGCTACCGGGCGCTGCTCACCGGACCGCTGCGGGGTACGCCGTACAAGATCTACGCCCGCACCAATGGGCTGCTGAACCGTTCCCTGCCGCGATTCCTGCTGTGGTCCGTCCCGGCCCGGGCGCCACGGTTCATCCTGGTCACCGCCGTCATGGGTGGACTGGGCGCGCTGGGAGAAAAGCTGCTGCCGAACGCCCCGGAGTGGGTCCGGTGGAGCGCCTTTGCCGCGGGCTGGCTCGGGTTCTACACGTGGTT
>NZ_JAUNPE010000246.1 GCF_030536815.1 Kocuria sp. | reverse complement strand
CTCCAGCACGACACCGTGGTGCGCGAGCGCGACCTGGACGATTATGTCGGCCCGCCGCCGGGTGGCTACACCTCGTTCCGGGACGCGGTGCGCGCCGCGGTCAAGAACCTGGACACCACCCGGTGGAACAAGATTTTCTGGGCGACCACCGCGGGAGTGACCGCGACCGCCGTCGTTGGATCGCTGGCGACCAAACCGAACTCGACCTGGTACAAAACCCTGAAGAAACCCGCTTTCCAGCCGCCCGCCTGGCTGTTCCCCGTGGCCTGGACGGCCCTCTACGCGGATATCGCCGCGATCGGCTCCCTGACGATTGCGGATCTGGGCGAGCAGGGGCGCACCAAGGAAAAACGCGGATACATTGCTGCGCTCGCGACCAACCTGGTGCTCAACGCCGGGTGGAGCATTTTGTTCTTCGACCGCCAGAAGCTGGGCCCCGCCGCCGTAGAATCAATAGCGCTGGCCGCGAGCACGGCGGACCTGGTGCGCAGATCTGGCAAGGTGTCCAAGGAAAAGGCAGTGGTCCTCGCACCGTACGCCGGGTGGACCGCGTTCGCCGCGGTGCTCACGGGAACCCTCCGTGCATTGAACCCGCGCCGGGACTGACGCGCGAACTCCCACGGTCCGGCAACCCCAAGACCTCAACACAACCCTTGTGAAAGGCAACACCGTGAGGGATCCAAAAGCAGTCTCCGCCGATGACCTGCCGGTATTGCCCGGAGGGGCTTCTCGCAGGGCCGTCATCGCCACGGGGGTGTTGGCGGGGGCCGTCCTCGCGTGGTCCCTGCGCATCCAGGCGGGGGACCCGTGGTTTTACCCGGCCACGTTCATCCTGGCCGCGATTTACATGGTGGGTAGTTCCGTGGCGGTCCGGATGGTGGGCAGCAGGTTTCGCTGGCACGCCTCCCGGCGCGGAATTCGCGACGCCGTTGTGGGCGGGGTGCTCTTAGCGCTGATCTTCTTCGCGGGTGCCTTCCTGGTGCGATACGTTCCCTTTCTCCGCGATCCGGTGGACGAGCTCCTGGACCACGCCCGTGTGGGCAGTCTGGCGCTGGTTCTGCTCATCACCGCGGTCAACGGTGTCGCGGAGGAGATGTTCTACAGGGCTGCGTTGTGGAGGATCCTGAAGCCGGGGTTCCGGATCGTGGTGACCACGGTGCTGTACACCGCCGTCACCGCCTTGGCCGGTGTGCCGCTCCTGGCCTTCGCGGCCGCGGCCATGGGTGTGATGGTTGCCGTGTTGCGCGAGCGGACCCAGTCGCTGACCCCGCCGATCATCGCCCACCTCATTTGGTCGCTGAGCATGCTCTTGGTGTTGCCGTGGGTGGTGTGAGTGGCCAGGCCACTGGCTCACCTCGCGCGCTTGCGTACTAGCGTCGTACCCAGCCCATAGGATCGATGCCATGGTGACAGGAACATTGAAAAGCAAGATTGACCGGGTGTGGGATGCGTTCTGGTCAGGTGGCATCTCCAACCCGCTGGAAGTGATCGAGCAGATCACGTACTTGCTGTTCATCCGTCGCCTCGACGATCTCCACACTCTGGAGGAGAAGAAGGCCCGTTTCAACGGCAGTGGGGAAATCGCTAACCCTCGATTCCTGCCCGGGCAGGAACGTTTACGTTGGAGTCATTTCAAGAATCTGGACCCGGACGAGATGTACCGGGTGGTTAGCACCGAGGTGTTCCCGTTCATCCAGCGCCTGGGGCAGCAACCCAACGGTGAAAACTCCACGTATTCGGACCACATGAGGGATGCCCGCTTCACCATCCCCACAGCCTCCTTGCTGAGCAAGGTCGTGGAAATGGTCAACGACATTCCCATGGACAGCCGGGACACCAACGGCGACATCTACGAGTACATGCTCTCCAAGATCGCCTCCGCCGGGACCAACGGGCAGTTCCGCACGCCGCGCCACATCATCCAGCTCATGGTGGACATGTGGGCCCCGCAGCCCGACGACGAGATCTGCGACCCGGCCTGTGGCACCGCGGGGTTTTTGGTCGCGGCCTCCGAGTACGTTCGCGAGCACCACCCCTCGGCGCTCACGGATACCGAGCAGCGCCGGCATTTCCACCAGAACATGTTCCACGGTTACGACTTCGATTCCACCATGCTGCGCATCGGCAGCATGAACATGTTGCTCCACGGCATCGAAGCGCCTGACATCCGTTACCGTGATTCCCTCTCGGAAGGGGCGTCCGGCGACACTGAGAAGTACTCCCTGATCCTCGCCAACCCACCATTCGCTGGCTCGCTCGACTACGAATCCACAGCCAAGGACCTGCAGCGCACGGTCAAGACGAAAAAGACCGAATTGTTGTTTCTTGCGCTGTTTCTCAAGCTGCTCGCGTCCGGCGGCCGCGCGGCCGTGATCGTTCCCGACGGCGTTCTGTTCGGTTCCTCGACCGCCCACAAGTCTCTGCGACGCACCCTGGTCGAGGATCAAAAGCTCGACGCCGTGGTGAAACT
>NZ_JAUNPE010000094.1 GCF_030536815.1 Kocuria sp. | reverse complement strand
TCTCCTCCACGCCCTCATCACAGCGCTACGGCAAACACGTGACCACCGCGGTGAAACGGGTGTTCGGAATCGACGTACGGGGATAGCTTGTCGGTGCCCTCGAATTCGGCAAGGCCCATTTCGCGCTGACAAGCAACAACACAATCTTCGGTGAATCCCCCGTCACAAAATGGCCACGAACTCACTGAATTCCCACCCAATTCCTGGTAAATCGTCATAGTCTTAGCAGGCATGGATATGCGGTCCCGCACACATTGAGCCCTTGGGGAAGGGGTGCGAGGGGCCGGTGTCCGATCCGGCACATTTGGGGGAGAACATCGTGTTAAGAACACCCGCGCGTCAGCGCCCGCATTTAATCACGCGCCACCGTCACGGCACCGCTCCTACGGACGACGTGCTGCACGGGTGGATCCACGCCGAGGGCCGCGTACTGTCCGTGGCAGTGCACCAACCAGTAGGGCCGGAGCGCAACGGCACCGTGGTCATCGCAGGATCGCCCGGCCGCGAACGAGTCACCATGTTCCGGACCATCGTTGAGGTGGCTCGGACCCTGGCTGCGGATGGCTGGCGCGTGGTTCGCTTCGACTGGGTCGGCACGGGCCTGAGCCCGTGGACGGCCGAGGCCGCGCCGGCCGAGAAATGGCTCGATGACCTCGAGGTCGTACGGGAATGGGCCGCCCAGGCCGGCCCCGTGCACGGACTGGGTGTGCGGCTCGGGGGCAGCATTCTCGCGGCCTCCGACGAACGTGGGTGGGCTTCCCGTCACGTGTGGGCGCCTGTGTCGGGGAAACTGTGGCTGCGCCATCAGGTGGCCCTGCGTCGCATGGCAGGTCCCGAACTGCCGGCCCGGGTGACACCCGGGGTCGAACTCATGGACCTTCAACTGGATCCCGGGGGTGCAGAGGCGCTGAAACAGTTACCGGAACCGGATCCAAGCCGGGGCCTGGACATTCTCAACGGTCCGCAGCTGGAGCCCGTCCCCGTGGACGTTCACCCCCGGGTGGCCAGCGTTCCGCCGGAGGCCGCGGCCACCATTGCGGGCGCAGTGGCTGCCGTCGCTGACCGGCTTCCCGGTTCCCCTGCCGCGGTGTCGTTGATACCAGATCACGCCGTGGAGCTCCCCGTGGGTGGAACCGTGATTCACCTCCGGCGCGCCCGGATCGGCAGAGACAATCGCCCCGCCGTCATCACCATGCCCGACCATCCACAACCGGCAGCACCCGGGGTGGCGTTCGTGTCCCTGGGCTCAGAACCCATGGAGGCACCGGGTTCCTCATGGACACGGGCGGCGATCACCGCCTCCGCGCGAGGTGCCGTGTGTCTGCTCGCTGAACGGACGGACACCGGTGAGTTGGTACGTCCCGGACGCGCCCAGGATCCCAACCCGTACGTGCGGCGCACCGTCACCGAATCCCGGGAGGTGCTCGAGGAATTGGCGCGACTCACCGCCGGCCCCCTCAAGGCAGCGGGCGTGTGCCTGGGGGCCTGGGGACTCGTCGCATGTGTTCACCAGTTGCCCAACCACGTGACGCAAAGGTTGTCCCTGTACGCGGTGAACAACATCGGCTGGCAGCGGGCACCGTGGCGGTACTGGCGCCAGGGGCTTCGTAGCGGCCCACTGTCACCGGCCATCCCCGGACAGGCACCCGCCGAGCCGAGTAGTAGTGACCCCGCCTCCACGCCGTCGATGGAGAAACGCCTGGGTGCCTTGGCCCGCACGATCGTGCGAGGCACGCGGCGGGCGGCATTCAATGCTCATCCCCGTGTGACCGCGGCGGCCGCCGCGGTGGGAATCATTGACGTCCCCCACCCCCTGATGCGCCGGTTGGCGCGGATCCCAGGGCTGCGGGTGGACGTGATTTTCGGGCCCGCGGACGCTCAGCACGCCGGTGTGACCGCCGGTCCGATCAGCACGAATCACAGGGTGACCGTGCTTGACCCCTTGGATCACTCGTTACACGCCACGGCGTCCCGGAGGAGCATGCTGAATCATCTGCTGATAGATCTGTAGCCCCCGCCTGGCGGGGCCGGGTCCGCGGCACGGGTTCGATGTGCGCGTGGCCGCGGGCGGTGGGCCGGTCACGTGATCGGAACCGGCTCCACCCCCAGGGCACGCACATATCCGCCATCGTGGGTGGGGAACGGTCCTGTGCCGCTGACGGGCAGCCGCACGGTGTCACCGGGCAACAGGTGCACGTACCCGTCCTCGGCGACCAGACCCGTCGGCAGGTCCAGGGCGACGAATCGTGCCAGACCCTGGCTCGTGACCTCCACGGACCGGGTGCCGCTCCGGTCACGGACCCACCTCGCCGTCATCTCAGGGTCCGCGAGGTCGTCCCTGCGGGGTCCGCCGGACAGGTGCACGTCCGTGGCCAGAACCGTTCCGTCGGAAGCCACGAGCTCGGCTCGTATTCCTTCGTACTCCCGTGCGCCGAATCCGTAGGCGTTGTCCAGGTCGCGGAACGTACCGTCCGCCAGATCCCCTCGGAGCACCCGTCCTCCCCGGGCCGGCACCGTGACCGCAACCTCAATGGGTTGTTGACATCCTCCCTGAACCGTGGCCACGGTCCATCGCAGGGTCGCCGAGAGCTCCCCGGGACCGTCGTGCCAGAGGTGAACCGATAAACCGTTGCCGCCCTCGGGTAGGAAGCACACGGTGGTGGGAGCGCACGCCCTGCGCATGCCGTACCACGCAGCCGTGGGACGCCCAGCTGCATCCAATACGCCCCATCCTGCGCCGGGGGCGGTCGAGTGGGATGCAAGAATCAGTGCCCCTCGGCAGGGTGAGTCGCTCCGGCGCCAGTGCGCCAGAGCCCGTTGGAACACGTGGGCCAGTGCCGCGCGCTGGTAATCCAAACGGCCCGCGTGAGTGGCCAGGGCCGTCTCGTCCGCAGCCCTCGCTGGAGCTGCCAGAGTGGCATTCGGGTCGCTGTCCCTGTCCAGGAACAACCGCTGCACGTAGCGCATGGTGGTGTCCTCGAATGTCCAGGCGGCTCCCGGATCACGTGCCAGCCCGGCCTGCCAGGCGGCGGCCCGGTCAGGGTGGTCCAGTGGTCCGTCCGTGCCGAACTGCTCCCGCACCGTGGCCGGTTCCGGTGGCACGGCAAAGGCCAGACATTCTGCGGCAAACCGCACCCCGCTGCTGCGCGCGTCCTCCAAAGCGCGCCCGTAGGCCCCCACCCCGAAGTAGTGACACACTCCGTCCGTCGCATCCACCGGCGAGTGAACCACCGCGGTGGTCACCGGTTCGGCAATTGTCACGGGCCTCTCCGCCGACGCCGCCGCGCCCGCCTCGTAGGCCCGCGCGGCGGCGTCGAGATCCGCATCGGAGCACGGTGAGGACGCGACGACCACCACGTCGGCACCGGCAGCGCCCACCGCCCGTGGGATGTCCTCGACCAGAACGTCTGGTGTCCATTCGGCGGCCGGGCGCCCGGCCAGCACGGGAGCCTGGATCACCTCGGTCCCGCCCGAGATCACGACCGTGGAGGGGTGGGCCGCCGAACGAGCCGCCAGCGAGCGCACTTCCTCGCTCACCTGCGCGCGCCAGCCGGGATCATCGGGCGGGTCCAGCGGCCCCAGGGCCACGTCCTGCCACACCATGAGGCCGAGCTCGTCGCACAGGTCATGGAACGTGTCCGACTCGTAGCAGCCGGTGCCGGGCAGCCTGATCATGGTGGCCCCGGCAGTCCGCAGTCGCATCAGAAGCATGCGCACGGATGCAGGATCCGCGGCCGTTTCGAACGGGTCCGCCCCCGCCCACACCACGCCTCGGGCGAACACGGGGACCCCGTTGACCCGCAACCCCAGCCCCGCGCGGTCGGCCCGCGGCTGCGCCGTCACGGAACGGAAACCCACGCGGTGCGAGCTCGTGGTGTCCCCCACTTCCACGCGCACCTCGTGCAGCGCCGGCTCCGCCGCTTGCCCCGCTGCCATGGCGTGGGGCCACCACAGGCGCGGATTCGGCACGGGCAGTTCCACAGTGACCGCGTCACGCCCGCGTGTTCGGGCGTCCGTCACCACGACCTCGACGCCGGCGCCCGCGCAGCTCAACCGCACGGATTCCGCCGTTCGTCCTGTCGGGTTCACCCGAAGGTCCACCAGCACCGTGCCCACCCCGGACTCGTCGACCCGCGTGCGAACCGCGCGGGGCCGAGCGTCGATCACGGGTGCTCGGTCTGCCGCGGGCACCGGCTCCGCGGACAGGCCACCCCACGGGCCCAGGACGGGACGCGCACCGGGCCAGTCGATGTGGCCGATCAGGGGTGTCCGGCGCCACCGCAGTGAACGGTCGGACACGAGCGGTGAGAGCCATTTGGCCCGGGGCTTACGGGGGACGGTGACCGTGGACAGCGGGAGGAGGCGCAGTGCGACGTCGCATTCCCCCGGTGGTAACCGCACGACGTCGTCCCAGGGCGCGAAGGCGCTGGTGGAGGTCTTGACCCGGTGACCCGCCACCCACAGTTCGGAGACGGTGGCCACTCCCCGGGAACGTATTTTGTGGAGCCCGCCGGCCGTGGTGATCCGGGTGCGGTATTCCCACGCGGTCTCCTCGGCAGCAACCGCCAGCGCCTCGTCCACGGCACTCCCGCCCAGGGCATCGCGTAAGGCGCCGGTTATCGTTCCGGGAATGCGCGCGGGGATTCCCATGGCGCAATCAGTCCCTACCGCCCGCCCGACCGGAACCGCCCGGCCGGTGCGCAGATCGACCGGGACGAGGGTCCAGGCAGCACCCGAGAACACGTCCCCGCAGTCGTCCTGGAACCATTGCTGCGGTTCACAGACATATGTCACGCACGTCACTCCTCGAGATCAAGGGCCGCGCGGGCGTCGTGGATCGCCGCCCGATACCCGGCCGCCAACGCCTCCGCGGCCTTGTCGATGCGCGCAGTGCGCCCCGAGGCCACGCGTGCGAGTTGGAATTGCAACGTCTTCGCGGCCGCGGCGGCGCCGTCGAACGAATCTGCGGCCCGGGCCAGCCGTTCTACGGACACGCCGTTGGGCCAGGCGGCGGCGCCGTCGGCGAGATATCTGCACAGGTGCGCCGCCAGAGCGGCCGTCAGACCGGCCTGCCGCGTGGTGGCGAAGGAGTACAGGTGGAAGTGGCCCATACCCCGTTCGGCCAGGCGGGGCAGGTGTTCGCGAATGGCGGCCACCAGTCCGTCGGCGGGACCGTGCCCGTCGGGACCGGGAGCGGAAGCCCGCCGGAGATGGTCACGGGCCACGGCCAAGGTGGCGTGCCAGAGATCCTCGGGCGAGCGCCGATTCAGTGTGTGCAACCGCACCAGTTCCACGTAGGGGTACGGCACACGACCGCAGCGCATCCTCGGACCCAACGTCTCGTCGAGGTCTTCTCCCGCCAGTGTGTGCGCGCCGTCGTTGTGCAGATACACCAGTTCCCCCGCCAGCGGATCCAGCCGCAACGGCACGATGGATGTTTTGGTGTGCTCCGTGCGATAGGAGACGCCCTCGGTGTCCGGGAGGTAGTACGCGTCGACTTCCACGATGAGGGCGTCGCCGCGCGACATGGTCAGCTGAAGGTGCTCCCCCAGTGGTCGCCAGGTGTCGTATTCGCCCACTTTGATTCCGTAGAGGACCTCCAGGTCCTCGGTGCGGGGTTTCACGAACTCCCACTGGTCACCCAGAAAATCCGCGCTCAAAGCCGCACTCAGCATGGGAACCGGGTTCAGCCCGAGGGCTGCGAGCAGCCCGATCCACACGTCCACATAGCAATTCGTGGGTGACCACGGCTCCGCCGGATCATGCAGGGCCGAGCGCGGCACCGTGGCGGGCGTGCGGCCCTCGCAACCTTTGACGGCCAAAGTCTCCGTGCCGAACGAGCCGGTCCCGTGTGCTGCCGGCGGCCCCAGCGACTGGTTCACAGCTGATGTGGCCGTCATGACAATTGCAGCTCGTCTCGCACACCGGTCGGCCAGGCCGCCGTATCGAATCCGTGCTTGGCCGCGAGCGCCAGGGTCACACGTTCCAGACCGAATCCGAAACAGGCGGAGTGGGCCGCTTGACCGTCCACGGTACGCAGGTGGAACGCTTCACCGAAGTGGTCCTCGTGCAGGTTGGCCGAGGCGATGGCCGTGGGGTGTCCCGGGTACACCTCGGTGAGGATCTCGAACTTCAGTTGGGCCTGCCGCTGCCCCGCGCTGAGCAACTTACCCGCCCTGCCGAAGAACGGGTCGTTGGCCGTGTCCGCTTCGACCTCGAGCCCCAGCTTGCGCAGCAGGCCGAGGCCCGCTTCGAGCCACAGCGCTCGGTGTTCCACCGCTTGTTCCGGGGTGCCCAAGCGCACGGCCTCAAACATCCGGAACGTCACGAACCGCATGGGGTCCGCGCTGGGTTCGTGCCGATAGCACTCGCCCACCAGTTCGTAGACGGTGCCGTCGACCTCGGTGCCCTCCAGGTACGCGTAGAGGGGGTGACACACCGCGGGAATCAACGAGTGACCGGCCGGCGTCAGCGACGACGACCAGTCCCCGTGTTCCTGATAGGTGGCCAGCAGCTCGCGGTGGGCCGCGTTGTCCCCCTCGAAAGCGTTAATGGTTCCCAAAAGCTGGGGGAACGAGGCCACGTAGTCGGTGCGTTCCAGCAACCGGGTCCCGTTGACGGGTGGGAACCGCAATCTGCGCGTCCCCGGCGCTTCATCCAGGTCCGCAACAATTCTGCGGGCGGCGCCGGTGATGCCCTGCACCACGTCCTCCGCCTGGGGTCCCAGACCGTTGACGCCCTCGCCGAGCGTTGGTAGGAGCCAGTTGTTGGCTTCCAGTCCGGCGCGGAATTCGGTCTGCAGGTCTTCGAGTTGATCGGTTGTTTTCGCTGTTGTCATCGGAGTCCCCTTGAGACCATTTGGAGCTTGGCTGTGTGTTGGAGGATTCGGTCGTTGTTGACCATCACGGAGGGCCCAATGCTGTCGCGGTACAACCGGGCCAGACTCACGGGCGATCGATTGGCGAATCCGGAAATGCCCACGATCACCATGGCGTCCCCCACGATCGCGCGTACGGCCTCCGCAGCGGAGACCTTCAGGGTGTTCATGGAAATCGCGAACGGCATGCTCTCGCACGTCTGCGGTGAATCCCATGCAGCCTGGTAGCGGGCCACCGAGGAGCGCACCACGTCCGTCATGGCCTGCAGATCCACCTCCAGCTCCGCCAGGCGCAAGGCGGACGGCGGAGGATTCTCCGGATCCTTACGGGCCGCCTTCTGCACCACGGACCGGGCCACGAGCCCGGCTTGGGTGGCCATCCCCAACCACACCGACGCCCACAGGCAGTGGGCGGCCGGCAGCATGGTCTGGGCGGAGATCGTTTCGAACGGCACCCCGAACACCGCACCGGCATCCGTGTTCGCCTCCAGCTCGAAGGCCTCGGAGCACGTTCCGCGCATCCCCAGGGCATCCCAACCCCGGGTCCTCGTGAGATCGATGTCCGTGGCAACCACTGCCACGAGCACCTGGTCGCTACTGACGGCATCCGCATTGCGGCGAGCCGTCACGAAAATCGCGTCCCCGGCGCTCCCGTAGGAAATCACGGGGCAGCTCTTGTGCAGTCGTATCCGCCCATCTCCCGTGTCGTCCACGGCGCACGACGACGTCCGGGTGTCACCACCGATGGCGATCTCGGTGGTGGCCGAGGCCAGCAGCAGTCCGTCACCGGCCACGCGCCGCATCATGTCCCGCAGCAAGTCGGTGTCCGCGTGGCGGGTGAGGCACAGCACCTGCGAATAATGCATGGCCAGAATCATCGCGGTGGACGTGCACTCACGGCCCACGCGCTCAAGGGTCGAGCACAGTTCGGTGATGGAGTAGTCGAGGCCTCCCAGGGACCCGGGCACGGGCGCGCCCAGCAGCCCCTGGGCTCGGGCCTCGGCAATCGACGCTGCGGGGAAGACCGACTCCGAGTCAACGGCGGCCGCGTGTTCCTTCGCCACGGTCGCCACGACCTCGGCCCGGGCCGCGCACGCCTGAGCCCGGCCCAGCGACAGATCGGTGGTCGATTCCACATCGAGTCCGGACGGGATTCGTTGGGTCGTTTCAGTCATGATCGATTCCCTCCACTGCCTCTGAAATGGAACTAATGGATGTGAACGTCGCTTTGGTGAGCAGTTCTTCGGGGAACTCGATGTCGAACTCGTCCTCCAGCCCGAGCATCACATTGACCGATGCGTGGGACGTCATGCCTGCGCGGTAAAGATCGACGTCCGTGCCGAGGGTGTGGGCGTCCTGGGACAGCTTGCCGTGCTCGGCCAGGACCTTGCGGACGGTGAGTTCGGTGGTGGTGGTTTCCATGGGATGGGGCCCTTTCAATCGGCGGAGTTCTGTGGTCATGGTGTCGATCGGTGCGCGCAAGGCGCCGGTCGACGGGTCTGGTGGGCAGCTCAACGCGAGCGCGACCGCCAGTGCGTAGTCGCCGTCATGAGACATACTCACGGTCCAGTCGCCCAGTCCTCTGCGGGTCGCCAGCGCTGCCGCTGAATCGGTCAGGAAAAGGCCGGGCGCGCCGTCGGCCCCCGTGTGCACCGCAATGCTCGGCCACGCAACGGCATCGGTGGCCGCCGGGGCGAGGACCTTCAACACGGCTTCTTTCGCGGCGAAGCGTGCGGCCACCGACTCCGGGGACGTGAGCTTCGAGTCTTCTGCAAGATGCGCGAACTCCGCTGTGCCGAAAACGGCTCGGAGATAGCGCTCCCCCAGGCGTGCCATGGATTCCGCCACGGGAGCAATCGACTGGATGTCGCAGCCGACGCGCGGGCCGGCCCCCAGCGCGGGCTGGTCGGTGCTCATGAACCCTCCCCCGACGTGATGTCTTCGAACTCGG
>NZ_JAUNPE010000093.1:3372-8830 GCF_030536815.1 Kocuria sp. | reverse complement strand
TCAATGGCTTTGAGCACCGCCGACGTCGCCGCGGGGTCCAGTCCCGTGGTGGCCTCGTCCAAGACGACTACCGGCGAATCCCTCAGCAGAGCACGAGCCACCGCAATGCGCTGCCGCTGACCACCCGACAGCGTTCCGCCGCGTTCTCCCACGTAGGTGTCATAGGCCTCGGGCATCGCGCAAATGAAGTCGTGTGCGTAGGCGCGACGAGCGGCCTCCTGCACTTCTTCATCGGTGGCGTCCAAGCGGCCGTAGCGAATGTTGTCGTTGATGGTGCCGGAGAACAGCACGGTCTCCTGGGGCACCAGGGCAATGTGCGAGCGCAGGCTCTCCAGCGTGATGTCGCGGATGTTGGTGCCGTCCAGGCATACCTTGCCCTGATCGGGATCGATCAGTCGGGGCAGCAGCTTGCTGATCGTGGACTTGCCGGCACCCGAAGGACCGACCACCGCCACACGTTGACCCGCGGGGATCTCCACGTCCACACCACGCAGGATGGGGTCGCCGGGGTTGTAGCCGAACCACACGTCGCGCAGGGCCAACTCGCCACGGGCGTAGGCCAGCGGCTTGGCGTCCGGATCGTCGCCGATATCCACGGGCACGTCCAACACGTCCGCGATGCGTTCACCGGAGGCGGTGGCCCGGGCGATGCGGCCGGTGTACTTGGCCAGGTCGCGCAGGGGTTTCATTGCGGTCTTGAGATAGGTCAGGAAGATCACCAGATCGCCGGGGCTCATCCCGCCCTGGACCACGCGCCAACCGCCGCCGCCGAGCACGAGCGCGGTGGCCACACCCACGATCACGTCCGTACGGCGCTCGAGTCCGGCGGCGAGCTTCTTGGCCTGGACGCCGTCCTTGAGGGTCTTCATGTTGGAGCCGGAGAAGTTCTTGCTGATCTCACCGTGCAGGCTGTAGGCATGCACCACGCCGATTGCGCCCAAGGACTCCTGAGCGATGTTGGCCAACTGGCCCTCGCCCTTACGAGTCCGGCGGGACGCCTCGGTGATGCGCGTGGTCGAGCCCTGCGACGTCACCCAGTAGGCGATCGCAGCGAGCACCACCACGCAAGCCAGACGGGCGTCCAGCACGAACATCACCACGGCCATGACCAGCAGCGTGATCACGTTGGCGATCAGCGGCAAACCGGCAGTCACGGCCACGTCCTGCAGCTTGCCCACGTCGCCGACCAGTCGTTGCACCAGGTCACCGCGCTTACTCGTGGCGTGATAGCCGTCCGAGAGCGATTGCACGTGGGAGAACACCGCTGCGCGCAGTTTGGTGGCCACGCGGGATCCGGCCAGAGCGAAGCACACCGTGGCCAAGTAATTCGACAGCGCCCGCAGACCCACGATCAGCACCACCGCCGCGGCACACGCGACCAGCAGGCTCGCGGTCGCGGCCGGTGCGCCGGGAATGGTCGCTCCCAGCTGAGCGGTCACGGCGTCCACCACGAACTTGGTGGGCCACGGTTCGAGCACGCGGAAGGCCACCTCGAACAGCAGCGCGGTAATACCACCGGACATCAGCCACTTCTGGCCGCCCAGGTGCGGTCGAACGATCTTGAGGGTCCGGCGCAGGGCACCGGGATCGACCTTGCCCGCTTTCTTGGGTTTTGAGCTCACGATGCGCCGCCGTCCCCAGCCGCCGCAGCGGCAGTCTCGGTGGCGACGGTGGCGATCGCAGCGGGCTCGCTCGCGACGCCGCTCAGGATCGTATCCACAGCCTTCGCCCAGCTGTGCCGCGAAACGGCCAGAGCGCGGGCGTTACGGGCCATCCGGTCGCGACGTTCTGCGTCTACCACGAGCTCGTCGATTGCGTCCGCGAGCGCTTGCGTATCCGACGGTGGCACCAGCACCCCGGCGTCGGTGCCTTCCAGGATCTGCGGGATCTGTCCGATCACCGAGGCCACCACGGGGAGTCCCGCTGCAAGGTATTCGTAGACCTTGAGTGGGGAAAAATAGGAGTCCTCGGCGGCCACGGCCGGGTAGGGCGCGGTGGCGATCGAGCAGTCGGTCAACAAACCGGGAACGGCCTCGGGAGGCACGGCGCCGGTGAACGACACACGGTGCTGCAGCCCGGCGTCCCGCACGCGAGTGCGCAGGGTCTCGCCCTGTGGCCCGTGGCCGATGATGCGCAGATCCCAGTCCTGCCGGGCCAACGCGGCGGCTTCGACCAAGATTTCCACACCGTGCCACGGCTTGAGCGTGCCCACGAAAACCACGGTTGGTCGATCGCCCTTCAGCGGGTCTTCGCCAGGGACGATCCGGTCCGTGTTGACGCCGTTGGGCACCACGGTGACCTCGGCTCCCCCGGTTGTGCCGACAACCCAGTCCGCGACCATGGCGGACACGGCGATCGTGTGCGCGGCGGCTGAGGTCTGTTCGACCAGCGCGCGGTGCGCGAGCTTCTCATCGATCAGGTGCCGGTGCGTGCGCTGTTCGTCGATGAGTGGCGCATTGACCTCGAGAATGCCCGGGATGCCTGCGGGCGCGACCTGCGCGAGCGTCGTGGAGAACAAGGAGTACCGCTCGTAGACCAGGTCGAAGCCACCAGCTGCGATCTGGAACGCGAATTCGGAGCTCACGGTGTGCTGAGCGGTCTCGCGCTCGGCGGTTTCCTTGATCGTGATGGGGCGGTGGACTACCTCCACGCCGCCCAGGTCGGCGGGCCGGTCATGGTCGGTGCGGGTCGCGAAGACCGTGACGTGCGCGCCGCGGCGGATGAACTCGCGCACCACTTCCTGCACATGCACGGAAGCGCCCTTGGTGCCGAACACCGGAATCCCCGGGTCCACGCACACGTATGCGATGCGTTTGCCGGTGAGGTCCGGGGCGGGCGGGGTGGCTGCTGCGTCGTGGGCGGTCTCGTTCGCTCGCGGAACGGGCGGAACTGCGGGCTCGCCGATGTCCTGTAACCGTCCGTTTTCCAGGGCCATGAGCATACGTGCTTGGGACCGCGAGTCGAAGCGGTTTTCGACGTGGTGACGAGCCGCGGCAGCCGTTGTTTGGCGGTCGAAGGCGGGGTCCGCGATGGTGGCGAGCGCGCTGGCCAGTTCGTCCACGTTGCCGGGAGTGTGCAGAAGCCCCGTGACACCGTGCGCTATGGCTTCCGGAATGCCGGTGACGGTCGACGCGACGCAGGGAACACCGCTGGCCATGGCCTCGAGCAGCACAGTGGGTAGGCCGTCCGCGTTACCGTCCGCGCCAACAATGGAAGGCGCCGCAAAGGCATCCGCCCAGGCCAACAGCTCACGGACCTCTTGTTGCGTGCGAGCGCCCAGGAGGGTGACCACGTCGCTCAGGCCCGCGATGTCGATCGCGGTCCGGACACGGGTGAACAGGGCTCCTTCACCGGCGATACGCACCTCCACCGGAATCCCCTGTGCCACGAGCCGGCCCGTGGCAGCGACCAGGTCGAAGAATCCCTTCTTCTCGACCATCCGGCCCACGGCAGCAATGCGCAGCGGCCTGGTTCCGTCCAGCACGGCCGGGGGCGAGTACGGGAAACGATCCAGCTCCAACCCGTTGTAGACCAGGTGCACCTTGTGGGCGTGGTCCGGGTACTGGGTGGCCAGGTGGTTGAGGTTGTACCCGGAGATCGTGATGACGTGGTGCGAGCGCGCAATGGTGCGGTGCAAGCGGGCCGGGACCACGGACTCGTGGAAGATGTCCTTGGCGTGGGTGGTCACCGAGTATGCGATGCCGGCCAGCAGCGCGGCGATCTCGGCGGTCTGTCCCGCCAGCGTGGCAAAATGGGCGTGCAGGTGCGTGATGCCGCGGCGAGAGACCGCGCACGCGAGTTGGACGGCCTGGTGAACGTCGGCGGCGTCGTAGGTGACCAGCTCGGGGAGCAGGTCGGCATAACGGCGGGCGAAACCGGGGATCGTGGCGGTCGCCTCGGCCAGAAGCGCCCAGGCGTCGGAAAGTTTAGACGGCTTGGGCAGGAACGACACGGGAGCCTGGACCAGCGCGATCTCGGGGTGGAAGCGGGTATCCGAGGTGGGGCGCAGCGCAAAGATCTCAAGGGATTCACCCGCGGCTTCACGGGCGAGGATCTCGGTGACAATGAAGGTTTCGGAAAACCGCGGGTACACCTTGAGCACGTAGGCGGTCTTACGTGCCGGGTGGGCGGTGGCGGACTCAGAACGCCGCATGGTTGACTCCTGCTGCTTGGAACGAATGGGCCGGAACGGTCACCGCACTGCGGGGAGCCCCCGCAGGATCAATTTCTGCGACATCGCCTGAATCGGAAGAATAGCCAACCACGATGTTCGCCCCCGCAGCCGGCAGCGAAGCGACAGTCTTGTCGGTGAGCCACGCGAGATCCGCCGCCAGATCAACCACGCGGTTCAGACCGTTGAGTTCGAGCCCGGCGCGGGCACTCTGCTGCCTCTCCCGGACGGCGGGGTTCGCCACGGCCTCCGCCAACCACTGACCGATAAATGTGCTCGTAGCCTCGGACGGATCCACCCAGTCGACGGCGCCGGCCTCCCCCAGTCCGCGAGCGCGAATGATCTGCTCGGTGCGCGGGGTGGTGCGCGGAACCAGCAGCGCGGGAGTGTCCGTGGAAAGCGTCTCGGCCACGGTGTTGTACCCGGCCATGGACACCACGGCATCTGCGCAGGCCACGTAGGACATGCCGTCCGAGACCTTGGTGGTGACCGTGGTGGACGGCCCCGCGGCGGCTTCCACCGAGTGGCGCTCGGCGGCGGGCATCTGCGGACCGGTCACCACCAAGTGTTGCACGCCGGCCGGTACCGTCGCTGCGGCCGCGGCCCTGGCTACGTTGACGCCGTCGGAGCCGCCACCGAGCATCGTGAGCAGGAACGGTGTGGTGGCCGCGTTGTGACGACCGGAGAATTTGCGGCCACTCGAGAGCAGGCCGGTGTAGTCGACCATGGGCGCGAATTCTGCGGGCAGCTCCCCGGTGGCCAGCGGATCGTGGATCTCGCGGTCGCCGTAGACCCACACGCGGTCGAATAAGTCGGTCACGGGATCAAGGCCCACGCGCTTCCATTCCTCGGCAGCTACCTCGGGTGCGTCCAGGACCTCGCGCAGTCCTAGGACCAACGTGGTCTCCGGCTTTGCAGCTTTGAGGTTTTCAAGGGGCTTGATCAGCTCGCCATCGATGCCGAACGGATGACGGTCCACGATCACGATGTGCGGACGGAACGCGTCCAGGGCGCCACCGATCACGGAGGAGCGGATGTTGATCAGCCGCTCGCTCCTGACCCCCAGGTGGCGGGCCTCGTACTTGTCGGCACCCTTGCGAATCCCGGGGACCACGAGCCAGTCGAAACCCTTGGGGCAGCGGTAGGACGTGGCGGTGCGTTCACCGGTAATGAGCAACCCGGACAGCTTGCGACCGGTCAGCTCGGGCAGCGTGTCGGACAGTGCCTGCGCAATGGCCAGGTTACGGCGGGTGTGACCCAGACCCAACGAATCGTGTGAGTAGAGGG
>NZ_JAUNPE010000093.1:0-3272 GCF_030536815.1 Kocuria sp. | reverse complement strand
TCCTCGGCATGTCCGATCCCCAGGACGGCACGGTCTCGGTCTTCGGTCGCAGCCCCCGCGAGGCGGTGTCCCGTGGCCTGGTGGGCGCCGTCCAGCAGACCGGCGGTTTGCTCGACGACCTATCGGTACGCGAGACAGTGGTCATGATCGCGTCCCTCTACCGGAAACACATGCCGGTGGACGAGGCCCTCGAACGGGCCGGAGCAACCACCTTCGCGAAACGCAAAGTGTCCAAGTGCTCGGGTGGCCAGCAGCAGCGCGTGCGGTTCGCCCTGGCACTGCTCCCCGAACCCGACCTCCTGGTGCTGGATGAGCCCACGGCCGGCATGGATGTCCAATCCCGCCACGAGTTCTGGGACACGATGCACGCCGAGGCCCGCGAGGGTCGCACGGTGGTCTTCGCCACCCACTACCTGCAGGAGGCCGAGGACTTCGCCCAGCGTGTGGTGCTCCTGGACCGCGGGGCCGTGCATCACGACGGGACGGTGGACAGCTTCCGCTCCGCTTCGACCCACCAGACAGTGACTTTTACCTGGCCGGAGCCGACGCCGCTGCCGGGCCTCCCCGGTGTCACGCACCTGGACCGGAAGGGCTCCCGCGTCATCGCGCACACTCACGAATCGGACCGGTTGGCCCGAGTGCTGCTGACCCAGACACCGGCCGCCGAGCTGGAAATCTCTCGCGGCGGCCTGGAAGACGCGTTCACCGCCCTCATCAGCCGTTCCGACGACACCTGAGTCACGCGGCTCCAGTACCGACATCTGCAGACCACCAGGACAGACAAGGATTCCGTCATGAATCTCACCTACACGCTCCACGATTTCTGGCGACAGGTCAGGGCCTTCGAGAACATGTTCTTCATTGCCATCTTGCCCGCGGCACTGTTCATCATGTTCGGCGTCACCCAGGGTTGGTCCAACGATTCATCGGGCCACGGCAATGTCTCCGCGTACCTCATGGTTTCCATGGCGGCGTACGGGGCTGTGACGGCAACCACGTCGATCGCGGGCAGCGCTGCAGTGGAACGGATGAAGGGCTGGGGCCGGCAACTGGCCATGACTCCCATGGGTACGGGCGGTTATGCCGCCACCAAAGTGGTGGTGGCCGTAGCCGTGGCGGTTGTGCCGGTGATCATTGTCTACCTGGTCGGCGTCTTCACCAATTCCGCCATGGACGACCTGTGGCGCTGGTTTGCGACCGCCGGCATCGTGGTGGCTTGTTCCGTGGTCTTCGCGCTCTATGGTTTGGCTGCGGGGTTGTTGTTCCGTTCGGACGGCGCCGTCAGCGCGGCCGCCGGCCTGCTGGTGGTGCTCGCTTTTCTGGGCAATGTGTTCATGCCGCTGTCCGGTTCGCTACTGGAGTTCGCCCGCTTCACGCCCTTGTATGGAATTGTTGGACTTGCCCGCTACCCCATTACCGAAGGATGGGTGGTTGCCGTGGATGGCACGGCCGAACAGGACAGCGTATGGATGCTGTTGGCCAACGTCGGTGTGTGGGCCGTGATCTTCGCGGCCGTAGCCCTGTTCGCTGCACGGAAAGCGACGGCCCGGACATGAGCACGGTGACGAGTAACACTCAGACCGTGAAGGAAACCACGGCCGAGAATCCCGCCGACTGGTCCACCGGCTGGAGCGATGTTCTCTACGCCTCCGTATGGCTGGTGTTCCTGCTCTTCCCTGTGTCGAATGTGCTGTCCGCGCCGGTGTCGGACGGACTCAAGGCGCTGGGCCTCACGGGTATTGGTGTGTTCGCCGTGCTGTACGTGATCTCCTGGATCTACGAGGTGCCGTTCCCGCGCCGCAGTGAACTGGTCAACGCGATCTTCTGGTGCCTGATCCTCCTGTTGCCTCTGGCCTTGGTGGTCCCGGCGGCCGGACTGACCGGCACCTACGTGGCGCCGTTCTTCGTGGCCGTGTGCGCGTTCCGACTGTCCATGAAAGGCGCGATCATTGCGGCCGCGGTCATCGCGGTCATTGCAATCACCCCGTGGCTGATCATGTACCCGCCGCAGCAATGGTTTTGGCCCCTCGTGGGCATCTCACCCGCGTTCATGCTGTTGTTGGTGTCCCGCTGGGTCATGGAACGGTCCATGGTCAGGGAAGAACTCCAGCGTGAACTCAAGTTGGCCCAGCAGCGCGAATCGGTGGGCCGAGACGTCCACGACATTCTGGGCCATTCACTGACCGTGGTGTCCATGAAGGTTCAGCTGGCCAAGCGCCTCATGGCCACGGACCCGGAACGAGCGGCCCAGGAGCTCGACGACGTTCTGGTCCTCACCCGCGATTCCCTCACCGATGTACGCTCCACCGTGGGCAAACTGCGGGAACCGGAGTTGAGTGTGCAATTGGTGCAGGCCCGGGCGGCCCTGCGTTCAGCGGGTATCACCCCGCACCTGCCCAGCACCGTTCCGACCATTGCCCCACCCTGGCGCGCCACGTTCGCGTGGATCCTGCGCGAGGCCGTGACCAATGCGGTGCGCCATTCCTCCGCCTCGGCCTGCTGGGTCACGCTCACCTCGACCACCCTGACCATCACCGACGACGGCGCAGGGTTGAGTGGCGAGCGCCGCGGCGCGGACGCGGCGGCGTCGTCGGTTTCCGGGAACGGCCTGCGCGGCATGCGCGAACGGGCGGAGCGAGCGGGGTTGAGACTGACCGTGACCTCGCCCGTGGACGGTAAGGACCGAGGAACTCGAATCGTGGTGGAACCGGCATGAACACCATTTCGGTAGTGATCGCGGACGACCAAGCGTTGGTGCGGGCCGGTCTGGTCGCGCTGCTGGAGCTGGAACCGGACATCTGCGTGGTCGCCCAGGCCGGCAACGGTCGAGAGGCCGTGGCCGCAGTCGCAGCCCAGAACGTGGATGTGGCCCTGCTGGACATTGAAATGCCCGTGCTCAACGGACTGGATGCCACGCAGGAAATTGCGAGCGGCGGGAGCGGAACCAAATGTCTGATCGTCACGACGTTCGACCGACCCGGGTACTTGCGGCGCGCCCTGGACGCCGGAGCGAGCGGGTTCGTCGTGAAAGATACTCCGGCCGACCAATTGGCGGAGGCCATCCGGCGTGTGCACGCGGGACTGCGCGTGATCGATCCCGTTCTCGCTGAGGAATCCTTGGTGGCCGGGTCCAATCCGTTGACCCAGCGGGAACAGGACGTGCTGCGGGAATCCGCGCAGGGTGGCTCCGCCAAACACATTGCGGCCGCCCTGCATCTGTCCCCCGGTACGGTGCGCAATCATTTGTCGTCGGCCATCGGGAAGACGGGTGT
>NZ_JAUNPE010000245.1 GCF_030536815.1 Kocuria sp. | reverse complement strand
GCGCCGCCGGCCCGGCCGGCAACGTGGCATCCCCGTGCGAGGAGACCTCCCCGGCCACGAGCAGTGCTCGGGGCGCACCGGTACGTGCACGGAATCACCACCCAGCGAAATGGACTGATCCACGCAGTCGACGACGGCGCGGCACCCGGGCCGACGACACGCTCTCGTCGGAGCCCCTTCAGTACGCCGGACGAGCGTCAGGACTGCGTGCGAATCATCTTGTGAATGGCCGCCTGCGCCACCGGCTTGACGGTAAGGGTGTCGATGTTGACGTGGTGCGGCAACTCCACGGCGAATGCGAGCACCTCGGCCACATCGGCACCGGTGAGCGGCTTTTCCACACCGGCATAGACCTTGTCCGCGGCCTCCTGATCGCCGCCGAGGCGCATGAGTGAGAACTCCGGGGTGTGCACCAGGCCGGGAGCCACCTCGACCACGCGCACGTTGTGTTCGGCTTCCTCCAAGCGCAGTGCTTCGGTCATGGAGCGCTCGGCGTACTTGGCGGCGTTGTACCCGGCGCCACCCTCGTAGGCGCGGAAGGCAGCCAGCGAGGTCAGATTAACCACGGTGGCCTCGCCATTCTCGCGCAGGGCCGGTAAGAAGGCCCGGGTCACCCGCAGGGTGCCCATGACGTTGACCTGAAACATCCAGTCCCAGTCCTCATCCTTGGCGTCAAGGATCTTGTCGGTGCCCCGCGCGCCGCCGGAGATGTTGAGCACGGCATCCACGGTCTTCTGTTCGGACAGCACCGTGTCGCGCAGGGCGTCGACCTGGGCCTGATCCGTGATGTCCGTGGGCGCCGCGATCGCACCGGTGCGTTGGGCGAGGTCTTCGAGTCGGTCCGCACGGCGTGCCAAGGCGTAGACGGTCCAGCCGCTGCTGCGCAGTCGCTCCACGGTGGCCTCGCCGATACCGGTCGAAGCGCCGGTAACCACGGCCACCTTGCCGTTGCCGAGAGGCTTGGGGTTGTTGTAGGCGGTCTGTGTGTTGTGAGTCATATCTACAACCGTAGCTACCTTATTGTTTCGCGATAAATACCTAATTGGACTTGATTGTCATGTTTCAGAACCCGCTGCGGTGGTCGCGCAACCAACCCAGCAACACCACGGCGTTATTGTGTTCCACGTCCTTAGCGTCGTAGAGCAGAGTCGCCGCGTCCACGTCTCGCAGAACGTGTTCGAGTTCTGCTACCTCCCCCGACGCATCCTGATCCAGTTCCTTCCGGTAGCGCGACGCGAATTCCTCAAATTTCTGGGGATCGTGGCCGAACCACTTTCGAAGACCGTCCGTGGGCGCAAGGTTCTTAAACCAGTGGTTCAGGGCGGCGTGGTCCTTGCTCACCCCGCGAGGCCACAATTTGTCGACCAGGATGCGAGCGCCGTCGTCCGGGTCCCTGTCCTCACGAACGCGCTTGATCTGTAGCTGTGCCATGACCCCACGCTAGGCCTGTTGCGCCCGAATTGCATGAGAGACTGGGCGCATGGCACAACATCTTGAGGGTACAGACACGCCCAATTTCACTGACAACGCTGCGTCCACCACCGCGGTGAACGTTCCCGCCAAGCCGGCGCTGGAGGGTTTGGAGGACAAGTACTCCGCGCAGTGGCGCGAGAACGGCACGTACGCCTTCGACGCGGACACCACGCGCGAGGCCGTCTACTCGATCGACACTCCCCCTCCCACGGCCTCCGGTTCCCTGCACGTCGGTCACATGTTCTCCTACACGCAGACCGACGTGATTGCCCGTTACCAGCGGATGAGCGGCAAGAACGTGTTCTACCCGCTGGGCTGGGACGACAACGGCCTGCCCACCGAGCGCCGCGTGCAGAACTATTACGGTGTGCGGTGCGAACCCGGCACACCCTACATCGAGGGTTACCGTCCGCCGGAGAAGCCGGCCAAGAACCAGCGCGACTGGGACGTGGTGTCCCGCCAGAACTTCATCGAGCTGTGTGAAGAGCTCGCCGTGGAGGACGAGAAGGTGTTCGAGCACCTCTTCTCCACCCTGGGTCTGTCCGTGGACTGGAACCGCACATACCGCACCATTGATGCCCACTCCCGCAAGGTCTCGCAGCTGGCGTTCCTGAAGGATTACCAGGCCGGTAACGCCTACATGGCCGAGGCCCCCACCATGTGGGACGTCACGTTCCGCACCGCGGTGGCCCAGGCCGAACTCGAGGACCGCGAACGCGAAGGCGCCTACCACCGCATTTCTTTCCACCGCCCGGACGGGGAAAAGGTTTTCATCGAGACCACTCGCCCCGAGCTGCTGCCCGCGTGCGTGGCCCTGGTGGCCCACCCGGATGACGAGCGGTACCAGTCGCTGTTCGGCACCACCGTGCGCTCTCCCCTGTTCGACGTCGAGGTCGAGGTCAAGGCGCACCCGCTGGCCAAGCCCGACAAGGGGTCGGGTATCGCCATGATCTGTACCTTCGGTGACCTCACCGACGTCACCTGGTGGCGCGAGCTCAACCTGCCCACCCGCG
>NZ_JAUNPE010000244.1 GCF_030536815.1 Kocuria sp. | reverse complement strand
GAACACGAGGAACAGCAGCGAGAAGAAGATCCCCAACCCGTTGGGCTCACTCCTCACCGAGTATGAGTAGGACGTCGCGGATGTGACCGTATTACTGTTCACTACCTCGCTGCCAACCGTGCCGATGAGCACCATGAACAGGCCGTATACCAGGAACATGAAGAGTGCGACCCACCAGTACTCGGATCGGCTGGCGCGCCCGGAGAACTGTGCGTATTTCTTGTAGAACCGCTTGATGGCTTGGCCGGGACCCACGGGAACGCCCGGCTGGGAGCCTGGTTGCTGGTAGCCGCCCTGGTCGTCACCGGGTGCGTCACCGGGCCGATACTGGTCGGTGGCCGGAGCGGCGTCGTAATGGGTGGAATCGCTGGTCTGCTGGTCTCCTGGCTGGGAGCCATAAGAATGGGGGGTGCTCATGTCATGCCCTTCACAATTGCGAACGTTGTGACTAGAGACACTATCCCCTGAGGAACAGCTGTAGCACTACCTCGCGCCAGAACGTTATGAATTCGATGCCCGGCGCCGCCATTACCCGACGACCGCCACCAGCAACAGCGGACCCCACAGGAACACGGGCGCGCCATTGCCGATCATCAACCCCAGCGGTGCCCGGAAGGTCCAAATGTCACAGGCTGCCACAGGGGGGATGTGGCCGAAACTCTTCTTCGTTGAGCGGAGCGACCCACGCGCGACGTTTGCAGATCAACCCGTCCCGCATTGGGGATTTCTCACATATCCGGGCCCCTCAATAGTGGCGTCGAAGGCGGTTTTATCTTCAAGATGGCAGGCACCGAAGCCGGTCCAGGTGCGCCCTCAGGACACCACTGGCGAACCCTCATACACTGCGAACTCGGGACGGCCCTGGTTCTTGTAGGTCTGAATGGTCAGCCCGCCCGGGGTGACTCGACTACTGACAAGGCGGAACCCAATCGGATCCATGCCATCGGGGAAAAGGCGGCGCCCCTGGCCCACTACCACCGGCGCTATAACCAGGCGCAGCTCGTCGACCAGGTCCGCAGCAAACAGACCTTGGGCAAGCACCGAGCTGCCATGGACCTGCAAGTCCCGGCCCAGCCGTGATTTGAGTTCGGCTACCTGCGCCGCGAGATCTCCCGAGAGGATGGTGGTGGGGTTCCATTCGGCACTGGTTAAGGTCTTAGATGCCACGTATTTCGGCAACCCGTTCATGAGCTCGGTGAACGGGTCGTCCGGGTCGGTGATCTGCGGCCAATCCCGGGCGAATGCCTCATAAGTACGCCTCCCGAACATGAGGGCATCGGCTTGTTGGAGCCATTCGGTGCATTGCTGGATGAATTCCTTGTCCAGGTAAGGAACGAACCAGCCACCCCGTTCAAAATTCCCGCTGCGGTCCTCGTCCGGAGATCCCGGTCCTTGCGAGACACCATCGAGACTGACGAATTGCATGACAGTTAGTTTCATCGGTCAGGGTCCTTCCAAGTCCTACATTCTGTGAATTCACGAGCCGACCCGCGCTTGCGCAGGATCTGTACAACGCCGCCGCAGCCAGTAGCCAACCACTGCCACCAGGAGCAGTGGACCCCACAAGAAGATGGGCGCGTAGCAAGCAATCATCAATACCCGCCAGAGCGCGGAGGGTACGGTCACCAGAAAAGCGGCCCAGGCCGCGAATTTGGCCCACGTCTGCGGAGAAACCGCGGGGCCGGGTTGCGCATTGATCAGATTGGATGCCTGGGTGGGCATGTTCTCAATCTAGTCCTGAACCGCCCCATTAATAAGGCCTCATGCCGCCCTCGAGACCAACCAGCTGTTGGGGGGAGGTCCCCGGCTCATTACGCGGGTTCGTAGACGACTCCAAGCAAGGAACCCTCACCTTAACTCCAGGGAACGGGTAGGTTAACGGTATTCGTTTTCTGTGAGCCCGGGTCGAGTACGGGCAGATCCCACAGGTGTTCGGCGACCGCACGGACATCGCACGCGAGGAGTTGTCATGGCCAGCCGGGTTCATCCTGCAATCCGACAGGTTGGCGTGGTCCTGGGGTACCTCTTGGTCTACGTCATGATCTGGGCGGGCCTTGCCATGCTCATTGCGGCCATCGGCATCCGGTACTACTTCGGCAAGATCTCGTTCGGGCAGATGCGCCTCAACATCGTCACCGTGGAGACGGACGGCGGAGGCGGCCCGCTGGTCTGGATGGGGATCCTGGGTATCGGCGTGCTTCCCCTGGTCATCACCATCGGCATTGCCGTGTGGCAGTATTTCCGGCGCCGCAAGCGCCGTCGGCTGGGCTGTGACACCCGGCCCCAGGCCAAGAAATGGGCCATGCGCGGCCTCTCGACCGCCTTGGTTGCCGCGGTCGCGGCCGGCGGCACCACGGCGTTCGCCTCCACCGTGGGCATCGGCGACTACATTCGTTCGGCCAGTTCGCCGTACAACATGGGCGACTACTACGCGGAACCCACGGTCACCGGCGCGGAGGCAAAGCGCAATCTGGTCACGATCTATCTGGAGTC
>NZ_JAUNPE010000243.1 GCF_030536815.1 Kocuria sp. | reverse complement strand
GGCTTGCCCTGCTGCCGGAAGGTCTTGTGCAACCGCATGACCAGCTCGAAATCCTCGCCGATGCTACTGGTGTCGAAGCCGCCCACCGAGATCAATGCGTCACGGCGGAAGACGCCGAAAGCCCCGCTGATCAGTAAGAGCGCATTAATCCGGGACCACCCGGCCCGGCCCAGGTGGAAGGCGCGAAGATATTCCAGAACCTGGATGTCGGCAAGGGGCCTTCCGGGCATCCGGACATCCAGCACGCGCCCGCCCTTCACCCGGCACCCGTTGGCGGCGCGGATGACCCCTCCGGCTGCCACCGTGGTGATCGGGTCCTCAATGAACGGCCGGGCCACCGCCAGCAGCGCCCCGGGGTCCAAAATGGAGTCCGAGTCCACGAACAACACAAGGTCCTCGCGGGCCAGGTTCACGCCCGCGTTGACCGAATCACTGCGGCCCGAGTTGGCCTTACGCACCACCGTCAGCCGGGTCCGCCCGTCGCGAGGCATATGAATACTCGTGGGCGCTTCCAGAACTGCCACGTCCTGCGGCATCCGGCGTGTCACCGGGACCAGGTCGAAGGCTTTACGGAGCACCTCAAAGCCGTTGTCGGTGCTGCCGTCGTCCACCACAATGACCTCGTGATGCGGGTGTTGCAGGGACAGGAATGATTCCACGGCCACGCGGATCCCCATCTCCTCGTTATGCATGGCCGTCACCACGCTGATTCCCGGCATGGTCCGGGATCGCATGAGTTCCTCTCGACCGGCGAACGGCACCCGCCGCCGATGCGACACGAAGTCCACGGTCGCCAGCACGATCATTGCCAGGTAGGAGCTGTTGATCAGCAGGAAGTACACGAGAACGGGCCACGCCACGAACGCGAGCACGGCCGCGACGGCGGCGCGCAACAACTCAATCCAGTCCACGGGTGGCACTCCTCATGGTTGCGAGTTGCAGTGCGTAGGTGGCGGGCAGCTCAGCGGGACCCGGGGCGGCCGCGAACGCCCGCAGCCGCTCGCGGCCCCGCGGCCCCAGCTCCGCGAGGGCCACGGCCGCGCGTTCGGACAGTCTCGGACGGGTGTCCGCAACGAGCGGGGCCAACGCTTCCACCGATGAGGGCAGCCCGATTTCCTCAAGGGCATCCACGGCAGCGAGCGCCACGGTCTCGTCCGAATGCTGTGCGAAGCGGGACAGCATGGGCAGATCGAGCGAACCCCCGATTTCACCGAGTGCTTCCACGAGCGCCGCGAGGGTCCGGGGGTCCTGCTCCACGGCGAGCCGTTGCCGGACCACAGGGGCAGCTCGCGGTAACGGGCGGGTGCCGATCACCGTGGCCGCGACGTGGCGCACGGAAGGTTGCGGGTGCGCCGTCGCCTCCGCGACCACGGGGGCCACGGCGTCGTCGAACGCGCACAGGGACTCGACGGCCACCCAGCTGGGGAGTCCGCGCGGACGACGTCGCGGGGCCACCGCGCGCACCACGGGCCGGGCGGCCGTGCTGTCGCCGAGGAGCGTGAGGGCGCGCGCTGCGGCGACCACCACGTCCATGGAACGGTCCTGGAGCAGGGGGACGATCTTGGACCCCGATTCGCGCTCCCGCATCAACCCGAGGGTCCAGGCCGAGTACGCGCGCCGGATCGAGCGTTTGGAGGCCAGCCCCCGCAGCGCCCAGTTCGCCCGGCCGTGCGAGCGCAGCACCTGGGCCAGGGCGCGCGCCGGTTCCCCCTTGACCTTGGAAAGCATGGTGGAGACCGTGCGGTCCACCACGCGTACGCGTTGGTGGGTCACCGTGGTCAGCCGACCCAGTGCGGAGGAGTCTTCGTCCTCCCCCGAGGCCACCGCGAGCATGGCGGGTCTCAGCTCTTGGAGGACCTGGCGTTCTCGGCGTTCGCGCCAGAGCCGCCCGGCCCGCGCGCCGAGGATCACGGCGAGCAGAAAGATCGCGGCCCACACCAGGACCCACAACACCCCGGTCAACAGCTGCGGGGCCACCACGGTGGGGGTCACCACGAACGGTTCACCGTCCCCGGCCGAGCAGGGTGTTGACCCGGTGCAGCAATTCTCGCGGGCTGAAGGGCTTGGTCACGTAGTCGTCCGCGCCGGTGTTGTAACCGTCGTCCACGTCCGTGTCCCGGGCGCGTGCGGTCAGCAGGAGCACCTTGACCGGATCGAGGCGTTGCTCGGCCCGGATCTGACGCAAGACGTCCAATCCGCTGAGTCCCGGCATCATGACGTCCAGCACCACCAGGTCCGGTGCGGTGTCCTTGAGCACCTCGAGGGCCGCATTGCCGTCTCCCACGGCTCGAACATTGAAACCGGCCTGTTCGAGTTTGAAAACCACGAGGTCCCGAATATCGGGGTCGTCGTCCGCCACGAGAACTG
Organism: Kocuria sp.; assembly: GCF_030536815.1. Taxonomy (GTDB): domain Bacteria; phylum Actinomycetota; class Actinomycetes; order Actinomycetales; family Micrococcaceae; genus Kocuria; species Kocuria gwangalliensis. Next base: position 127 of record NZ_JAUNPE010000243.1, on the reverse strand, counting down.
AGTGCTGGGCAGGGGTCACGAGGGAACTCTGTGGGGTGGGGGGGAACACGCTCCGCGGGGGGTACGGGCGTGGAACTACCACACAGAATATGCGAGTTCATAGAAAAAACCGGGATTGCCCGCGGTC
>NZ_JAUNPE010000092.1:4092-8939 GCF_030536815.1 Kocuria sp. | reverse complement strand
TGCATGAGCTTGTCCACGTCGCCGCGCTCTTCGGTCGTGGAAATGGTGATCACGGAACCGGAGGCACCGGCGCGGGCCGTACGGCCGGAACGGTGCAGGTAGGACTTGTGCTCGGCGGGCGGGTCGATGTGAACGACCAGCTCCACGTCGTCAACGTGAACGCCGCGGGCGGCAACGTCGGTGGCCACGAGCACGCGCACCTCGCCGTCGGAGAACGCGGACAGGTTACGGTCACGGGCGTTCTGCGACAGGTTGCCCTGCAGGTCGACCGCGGGGATACCCGACTGGTTGAGCTTCTTGGCCATTTTCTTGGCGCGGTACTTGGTGCGCGTGAACATCACGCGGCGACCGGTGCCGGAGGCCAGAGTCTCAATGAGGGCCTGCTTATCGTCGTTTTTCACCACCAGCACGTGGTGATCCATGGTGGTCACCGCGGCCTTGGCGACGTCCGCCGAATGCAACACGGGGTTGCTCAGAAACTTCTTGACCAGGGTGTCCACGCCGTTGTCCAAGGTCGCGGAGAACAGCAGCCGCTGGCTCCCCTTGGGGGTGCGGGACAGGATGCGGGTGACCACGGGCAGGAAGCCCATGTCGGCCATGTGATCGGCCTCGTCGAGGACCGTCACGCGGATCTCGTCCAGGGTCAGAACGCCCTGCTTGAGCAGGTCATCCAGGCGGCCGGGGCAGGCCACCACGATGTCCACGCCCTTTGCGAGTTCCTGCTCCTGACGCTTTTGGGACACGCCACCGAAGATCACGGTGGTGCTCAGGCCGGCAGCCTTGGCCAACGGGGCCACGGTGCGGTCGATCTGGGTGGCCAGCTCACGAGTGGGAGCCAGCACCAATCCGGTAGGGCGGTTGGCGCGGCGAGGTGCGCGAGCGGCGCCCTCCACCATGCCCGCCAAGCGAGCCACGAGCGGCAACGCGAAGGCCACGGTCTTACCGGAGCCGGTGCGGCCACGGCCCAGAACGTCCCGGCCGGCCAGCGAATCGGGAAGGGTTTTTTCTTGAATGGGGAAGGCTTCGGTGATGCCCGTGCGGGCAAGGTCAGCCGAAAGGACCTCGGGCACACCGAGGTTTACAAAATTAGTAGACAAGGAAAGTCTTTCAGGTTGGTCCACGCGAAACGATTCCGCGCGCACGCGCCATAAGCCATAAACGGGGCGCGAACTGCGCGCCTTGGACCGGCGCGCCAACCTCGTGAAATGCACGAGGGAACCTAGCCAGTGTACACGCGTCACCTACCGGCCGGTTAGGACGCAGGCCACAAGTGCGCTCAACCCTGAACGGAAAACCACCTGCGGCCCGGGACCTTTCCGGATCCCGAGCCGCATGGATACAAAGAGTGGTCAATCAAACGGCGGTATAGCCACCGTCCACCAGGTAGTAACCGCCGGTCATGAAGGATGCGCCCTCCGAGAGCAGGAACGTGGTTAGCTGCGCGACCTCCTCGGAGGTGCCCAGGCGGCCCATGGGGTGGGCATTGACGAGGGCTTCCTTGGCGCCGGCCGGAAGGTTCGCGAGCAGCGGGGTCTCGATGTACGCCGGGCCGACAGCGTTGATGCGCACACCGCGCTGGCCGTAGTCCACGGCGGTCTGCTTGGTCAGGCCCACCACACCGTGCTTCGCTGCGGTGTACGCGCTGTTGCCCACGCCGGTGGCCACGGTCGAGTGGATCGAACCGATGTTCACGATGGCTCCGCCCCCGTGCTGTTCAATGACCGGTAGTTGAGCAGCCATGCCGTAAGCAACGCCGTTGAGGTCGATGGCAACGGTGCGGTCCCAGGCATCCATGTCGGTCTCGCCCAATGCCTCCACCTGGCCGCCCACGCCGGCGTTGTTCACGGCGTAGTGCAAACCGCCGTACGTCTGCACGGCGAAGTCGACGGCGGCCTGCGCGTCCTCGCGCTTGGCGACATCCTGGCGAATACCAGCTGCGTTACCACCGGCGGCCATGATGGCCTGGACCACGTTGTCGATACCGGTGGAGTCGATGTCCGTCACCACCACTTTGGCACCGCGCTTGGCCAGATCCCTGGCAATTGCCTCGCCGATTCCCGACGCCGCTCCGGTCACCAATGCCACGCGTCCGTTGAACTCAGACATGTCCACTTCCTCTCTTCGGGGTCACTTCATCCCTTCAAGTCTTAGTGTTTTGGCGCACAAATGCCAGGGATGGCCCTGTGTTGCTGATCAGCGCGAAGTCAGTCCTCTTCTTCAGCAGCCTTCTGCGCGTCCTTCTCGGCGCGCAGTTCCTCGGAGGCCTTTTCTTCCTCAGCCTTCTCCTCCAGCACCACTTCGGTGAGGAGCTTGGTCATTTCCTTGGCCACGCTGGCCGCGGATTGCGGGTTCTGACCCGTGACCAGGTGGTCATCCACCTGCACGTTGTCCTCCCAATTGTCGGCAACCTTGACCGTGGCGCCCTGCTCCTCGAGCTTGTCCTGCAGCAGGTAGGGAACCACGCTTGCCTTGCCCACTTCTTCTTCCTCGGCATTGGTGAACGCTGCCACCTTGCGGCCGGACAGCAGGCCGATGCCGTTGCTCAGCTCCACGTCCACCAGGCCGGAAGGCCCGTGGCAGACCGCGCCCACCACACCGCCGCTGTCGTACACGGTGGCGATCAGCTTCTGCAGGTCCTTGTTGCCCGTGAAGTCCCACATGGTTCCGTGGCCGCCCACCAGGAGTACCGCGTGGTACTGGGAGGGATCCACCACAGCGATCTTGGGGGTGTTGTACAGGGAGGCCTTGACGGTCTCGTCGGTGGTGAAATCGACCTGAACGGGGTCTTCCTGATCCATCCCGTCCTGCGGCGGCTGCCCGCCCTCGATGGAGGCGAAGTCCACGAAGTAGCCGGCGTCACGGAACACCTTCCAGGGGTGCGCCGCCTCGCCCACGAAATAACCCGTGGCTTCTCCGGTGTCTCCCAGGGTGTCATGGCTGGTGAGTACCAACAGAACCTTTTTCATGGTGCCAATGTCCATGCGTGCTCCTTTCGGCCGGCGCGCATCAAGCGCGCGTGTGAACGAGTTCACCCTAGGCGGGTGGTCAGTGTGCTTCCAGCCGCGTTCGCTGACGGCACCTTGTCACGGCAACTGTTGACACATCACATAGATCCGCTGTTAGCATGAACCGACAGTTGTAGCGGGTCGTGTTCATCGCCCGTACTTTTCCGAAGAAAGGGCATTGACGTGCGCATTTCCAACGCCATCCTCCGCGCCGTACCCGGTGCGTTCCTCCTGCAGTCCGGTTACGGCAAGCTCAGCCTGGACGCCGAGTCCGCGGAAGGCCTCAAGCAGTTCGCTGCCACCGGCGTTCCCCAGTTCGCCGATTGGGATTCGGAGACCTTCGGTAAGTTCATTGCCGGCTCCGAACTGGCCATTGGCGCGCTGCTGGTCACCCCGTTCGTCTCCAAGCGCCTGGCCGGTGCCGGCCTGCTGGCTTTCTCCGCGGGCCTTCTCACCATGTACTTCCGTAACCCGGAAATGACCCAGGACGACGGCGTTCGTCCGTCCGAGTCCGGTCTGACCCTGTCCAAGGATGCTTTCATGGCAGCCATTGGTGCAGCCCTGGTGGTCCAGAAGTAGTTTCCTCTTCCCCCGGGGATTTTGCCGACGCCGCAGCGAGCCGCTGCGGCGTCGGCGCCGTTTAACGCCTCTCCGGACGTGGACTCGCCGCCGAATGAGCGGTAGGACGCACGCGACTCGCTGGTACGTTAACCATCAATTCGTAGACCCCCCTCGAGGAAAGCCACGGCTCCCCATGGACACGCTGCAATCAGTATTCGATGCCATCCGCGATTTGATTTGGGGTCCCTGGCTCCTGATCCCCCTGCTGTTGGGTGTGGGAATCTTCCTGACCGTGCGGCTGCGGGGCATCCAGTTCTTGCTGTTCGGCAAGGCCATGAGCCTGGGGTTCGGCCGCCGTTCCAAGCAGCTTGGTGGGAAGGGTGAAATCTCCTCGTTCGCGGCCATGTCCACCGCGCTGGCCGCGACCGTGGGTACCGGCAACATCGTGGGTGTGGCAGCTGCCATTTTCATTGGGGGCCCGGGCGCATTGTTCTGGATGTGGATCACCGCCCTGTTCGGCATGGCGTCCAAGTACGCGGAGTGCTTCCTGGGTGTCCGGTTCCGCACCCGTGACTCATCCGGGCAGCTCACCGGCGGGCCGCAGGTCTACCTGGTGCGTGGCATTCCCAATAAGTTCGGGCGTTTCCTGTCCCTCATGTTTGCCGTGTGCTGTGTGGTGGCGACCTTCGGTGTGGGCAACATGACCCAGGGCAACGCCATTGCGAGCAACCTGGAATACACCTTCTCCGTGCCGCCCCTGCTCACCGCCGTGGTGCTGACCGTGGCCACCGGCCTGGCGCTGCTGGGTGGCATCCGCTCCATCGCCAAGGTCACCACGCTGATGGTGCCGCTGATGATCGTTCTCTACATTGTTTCGGGCCTGTACATCATCGGCGTCAATTTCCAGGGCATCCCAGAGGCCCTCCGGTTGATCTTCACCGGCGCGTTCACCCCTATGGGCGCCACCGGAGGCTTTGTGGGCTCCACCATCATGATGGCCATCCAAATGGGCGCTGCCCGTTCGCTGTTCTCCAACGAGTCGGGCATGGGCACCGCTTCCATTGCGGCCTCCGTGGCTCAGACCAGCCACCCGGTGCGACAAGGCCTGGTGTCCATGACCCAGACCTTCGTGGACACCTTGGTGGTCATCTCGATCACCGGTTTCGTCATCCTCACCACCGGTGTGTGGGACCAGGGCAACCCCGGCACGATGACCTCCATCGCGTTCTCCACCGGCCTGCCCGGCGAATGGGGCGGGATCGTGGTGACCATTTGCCTCGT
>NZ_JAUNPE010000092.1:0-3992 GCF_030536815.1 Kocuria sp. | reverse complement strand
GCGCAAATCGATCACACGGTGGATTTTGCGTCGAACCGTCCCGGGCTCAGCGAAACCGGTTCCGTGCCGAAGCTCAGAGCCGTTGATCCCTCGAGTTCGCCGAACCGCCCGGACGGCGCCGCGTCACCGAAGTAGCGAATCGCGGCTCACCGACAAGCGCTGGGTCATGGTGTGGGACTTACCGGCATCCACGTGAACGGCGTCACCGAGCACGTTGGCGGTCTCCACGCACACCATGGACTGCCACTCGGCATCCGCGAAATCGTCCATGGCCTTGGACTTCTCGGTCCACGGGTTCCACACCACGGTATTGGCCGAGCCCTCCTTGGCCACCGTGATGGTGCGCCCCATGGCGGGGTCCTTCACCCGCACGGTGTCTTGGGAGTGGTACACGCGGTCGGTTTCGTCCGTGATCGTCACGGCACCGGACTGCTGCTCCTCCTGCTGGGCCACCTTGTCGAAGTATCGTGCGCCGTCCAGGCCATCGATGCTGATGCGCCGGGAATCCCCCACCGACAGGTAGGTGTGCAGTGCTTCTTCGAATTCGAACGCGGTGGATCCGGTGTTCGTCACGGTCAGCGACATGGTCAGCTCCGCTCCGCATTCCACGGTGTAGACGGCACGGAACGGGTGCGGGAACGCGCCGCGTAACTGAGGGTCGATGTCCTCGTGGGTGAGGATGAAGCGCGCGGTGGCGGCAGCGGCGTCGTCCTCAGAAATCCTGTCCGCGAGCTCCCATTCCGTGATGCGCGCGAACCCGTGGGCGGGTTTCAGATCCCCGGGGCGGCCGGGGCCGAACCACGGGAAGCAGATCGGTACACCGCCGCGGATGGCCTCCCCCACGCTGTCCTTGGCCTGGGACGACACCCACAGCACCGGATCGGCACCGGTGGGCGCCCAGGACATCACATGGGCGCCGTACGTGCGGACCGTACCTGAACCGGGCGGGCAGGACAGTGTCAGGGGCGAGGGCAGTCGAGTCATGCCCCCAGCTTAGGCACTGGTCGGTGCCGACAGGCTCAGCACGACCGGAGTATTACCTCTCCAGCTCGGCATGATCCACGGGCTTCTCCATCTCGGCCTTGAACCACTCGAACGCCTGTCGGTGGGTTGCCGTGCGCCGCACGAACGCCCACGCGATACCCAGACCGGCCAGCCAAATGGGCAGGGACACCAGACCCGCCGCCGTTTCGGGTTCGGTGGTGAGCGTCCACACCACGAACGCGAAGAACACCAGCACCGCCACGCACATGAACAGACCACCGGGCATCTTGTACTCGGAGGCCGCATGGCGCTGCGGGTGCTTGCGGCGGTAGCAGATGTAGGACACCAGAATCATGGACCACACGAACATGAACAGCTGCGCAGCCACGGTGGTGATCAGGGTGAAGGCGGCAATGATCGAGTCCCCCGCGTACAGCACGGGGATGGTCAGCAGGAGCACGAGCGCCGTGACGCCCAGGGCGCGGGCCGGCACACCCGCGGTGCTCAGGTAGCGGAAGAAGCGCGGGGCACTGCCCTCGGCGGAGAGGCCGAACATCATGCGGGAGGTGGAAAACACGCCGGCGTTGGCGGAGGACATCGCCGAGGTCAGCACCACGAAGTTGACCACGGAGGCCGCGCCGGCCAGACCCACGAGCGAGAACATGGACACGAACGGGGACTGCCCGGGGTCGACCGAGCTCCACGGGGTCACCATGAGGATGGCCAACAGCGCACCCACGTAGAAGATCAGGATGCGCACGGGCACCGAGTTGATGGCGCGCGGCAGGGTTTTACGGGGATTGCGTGCCTCGGCGGCGGTGGTACCCACCAGCTCAAGACCTACGAACGCGAACACAGCGATCTGGAATCCTGCGACGACGCCCATGATTCCGTTGGGGAACCAGCCGCCGTTGTTCCACAGGTTGGAGACCTGCGCCACGTGACCGTCCGGGGAGGTGAACCGTGTGGCCACCATGATCACGCCCGCCACGATCAACGACAGAATGGCCACGATTTTGATCAGGGCGAACCAGAACTCCATCTCGCCGAAGTTCTTCACACTGGCCACGTTCAGGATGAAGATCACCGCCACCACGGCCACCGTGGGAAGCCACAACGGGACCTCGGCCCACCAGAACTGCACGTATGCCGTGATCGCCACCAATTCGGCCACGGCGGTGACCACCCAACAGAACCAGTAGGACCAGCCCACGAAGAACCCGGCCCACGGCCCCACCAGATCCGCCGCGAAATCCGCAAACGTCTTGTAATGCAAGTTGGACAGCAACAACTCACCCATGGCCCGCATGACGAAGAACAGGAAGAACCCAATGATCATGTAGACGAACACCACGGAGGGTCCCGCCAAGGAAATCGTGCGTCCGGATCCCATGAACAGGCCGGTGCCAATGGCACCGCCGATCGCGATCAGCTGGATGTGTCGATTGGTGAGACCTCGGCTGAGACCGGGCCGGTCATGCGAAGGTTCTGCGACGTGCTCGTGAGTCATACCGTCAGAGAGTACTCCTCACCACGGTAAGGGCAGTGCCGCCATGGGAACGACCCCCGGGCTCGTGGCCCGGGGGTCGTTCCGCTGACTCAACAGCACACGGCTCGGCGAACGAACTGCTCCCGCGTGATCAACGGTTGGTGAGCTCGTACGTGTCGATCCCACCGTCGCGGTCCTTCATGAACGTGTCCACGTCCTCTCGGGTGGCCCGCAGCTTGGGGTCGTTGCGCAGGTAGTGCCTGGTTTCGCGTGCAATCAGCCCGGACAGGATCAGCAGGCCCAGCAGGTTGGGCAGTGCCATCAAGCCGTTCATCACGTCCGAGAAGGACCACACGATGGCCAACGGAACGGTTGCGCCGATGAACACGACCACGGAGAAGAACACCCGGTAGGGCATCACGGCGCGGCGTCCGAAGAGCCGTTCCATGCAGCGCTCACCGTAGTAGGCCCAGCCCAGGATGGTGGAGTAGGCAAAGAGCACCAGGCCCACGGTCACGATCAGGTGGCCCCACACTCCGGGCAGACCGTGAGTGAACGCCTCACCGGTCATGGTCGCGGCGGTGTCCTTACCCTGGTCCCACACACCGGTGGTCACGATGACCAGACCGGTGCACGACACCACAATGATCGTGTCGATGAAGGTCTGGGTCATGGATACCAGGCCCTGACGGACCGGGTGAGTGGTCTTGGCCGCGGCCGCGGCAATGGCAGCCGACCCCATGCCGGACTCGTTGGAGAAGATACCGCGGGCCACGCCCATTTGGACGGCCAGGATGATGGCGGAACCAGCAAAGCCGCCAACGGCGGACGTCCCGCTGAAGGCATCGCCGAAGATCAAGGCGAAAGCTGCGGGGATGGCGTCCACGTTGGCGATCAGGATGTACAGGGCACCCAGCACGTAAAAAATGATCATGACGGGCACCAAAGCTGCGGTGACCTTGCCGATGGATTTGATGCCGCCCACCAGAACCAGCAGGGTCAGCGCGGCCAGAATCAGGCCGGTGATCCACACGGGCACACCGAAGGAGGACTCCATGTTCGCGGAGATGGAGTTGCCCTGCGTCATGTTGCCGATACCGAAGGATGCCAGCACCGCCGCGATCGCGAAGAACAGCGACAGGAACGTGCCGAATCCATTGGGGATGCCGCGTTTCAGGTAGTACTGCGGGCCGCCCGAGATCTCGCCGGCGGCATCACGGGTACGGAATCGCACGCCCAGGAACGCCTCGGAGTACTTGGAGGCCATGCCGACCACACCCGTGACCCACATCCAGAACAGAGCGCCGGGGCCGCCAATGGAGATGGCCGTGGCCACACCCACGATGTTGCCGGTGCCCACGGTGGCCGCGAGCGCGGTGGTCAGTGCCTGGAACTGGGAGACGTCACCGCCGGGGGCGTCCTTGTCCTGACGTTCGAACAGCGCCAGTCGCAATGCGGGGATCAATTTGAACAGTTGGATGCCACCCAGTCGGATGGTCAGATAAATACCGGTTCCCAA
>NZ_JAUNPE010000091.1 GCF_030536815.1 Kocuria sp. | reverse complement strand
GTTACCGCGTGATCCACACCCCGCGCTTGGCGGTCCAGTGGGCGGTGAAACCCTTGGAGAAGCGCTGCTGCACCTCTCCGTTGGAGGCCCTGTACTCGGAGGTGGTGGGCCAGCCCCAGCCGCGCTCCATGCCAGCGGACTTCCATCGCTGCCCGATGGCACCGTTTTCCTGAACGGCATGAGCACCCGTGCTGGAGGACCAGAGCACCTTGTTCTGCTTGGTGCCGCTGCGGAACAGCTGGTAGGCGCCGCCGGAGACGCGGCGTTCGTCGCTGGCGGGGAAGCCCAGTCCGCGTTCGCGGCCGTTGTTGATGAAGCGCTTACCGATCGCCGTGGGGTTCTCCACGATCTGGGCTCCGGTGGAGGAGTGCCAGTAAATGGTGGTCTTGCGACCGCTCTTCACGAACTCCTGGTAGCGACCACCGTTGGCGGCGTTGGCCTCGTTCATTACGGGGTTGCCCCATTTGGCGGCACCGCCGGTCGCGCGCCACTTGGTGCCGATCCCGCCCTTGGCGGCGAAGTTCGTGGACTGCACCTGGCCGGTCAGGGCCACGGCGCGAACGGCCGCAGCCGGATTGATCTGCAGGGAGCCCAGGGGACCGGTAGAGGTGGACTTGAGCACCTGCTCGATCCGCGCCGGGGTCAACCCGGGGTTGGTCTGCTTCATAAGCGCCACGGTGCCGGACACCAGCGGCGCTGCCATGGACGTGCCGTACTGATTGCCGTACGTGCCAGCGCCGGGAGTACTCACGCTGCTGTTCACGGTGGACAGCAACGGGTACTGAGCCGTGCCACCGGGGGCCAGGACATCAACGACCGCACCGATGTTCGAGTACCCGGCCGGAACTCCGTTGGGACCGGCCGCGCCCACCACAATGGTGTTGGCGCAGTTGGCCGGAGCGGTGCCCGCGGCGTTCACGCCACTGTTACCCGCGGCAACCACCACGGGAACCTTGCGGCCCACGGCCGTGTTGATCGCGGCCTGCAGCGTGTTGCCGCAGTTTCCCGGGTAATTGAGGGACATGTTGATCACGGTGGAGGGATTGGGGTTGCGCGGCTGACCGGCAACGGTCGCCCCGGAAGCCCAGGACACGGCGTCCGCGATGTCCGAAACCCAGCCGAAGGTGCACTTGCCCAGCACACGGACCGGCTGGATCCTGGCGCCGGGGGCCGCGCCGGCAATGCCCACGCGGTTGTTGTTGGTGGCCGCCGCGGCCAGCCCTGCCACGTGGGTACCGTGCCAGGACGAATTGCGCGCGGGGCTGCCCGTGCCGCATTGACCGGCGGCGGACCGGTCGCCCTCGTCGCGGGGGTTGGCATCGCGGCCGTTACCGTCCACGGACAGGTCCGTAGACGTGATGAAGTCGCGCCCGGTGACCACCTTGGAGTTGAGGTCCGGGTGCGAGGTGATGCCGGTGTCCAGGATGCCGATCGTCTGACCGTTACCGCGGGAGAGGTCCCACGCACCGGGGAAGTCGATTCCTCGGCTCTTGGTGTTGGCCCACTGGGCGGACTGCATGTACACGTCGTTGGGCAGCCAGCTGGCCGCGGCCAGGCGGTCCGGCTCGGCGTACTCCACGGCCGGGTCCGCGCGGAGCTCGTCCACGACCTTGTCCTGTTCGGCCTCGTCGAGTTCGCGGTCCAAGCGGACCACGTCCGCGTCCGCAACGGTCGTCTTGACGTGCTCGGTGACCTCCGGGGTGGCGCCCGGTTCGGTGGCGAGAGCCTCATCGGCGGCGGACTCGACCACTTGTTCCTTCACGGTCTCGGCGGCGGCCGGTTCCCGGAACTTGACGATCACGCGATCGGTTTCCTTGGGCGGCTGAGCCGCCGAGGTGGTGGCCGGGGATTCCGGGCCGTCCACGGGGGCCGCCGCGGCGGGCTGCAGGGAGAAGGCCAAAGCGGCCGTCACGGCCAGGGGGAGAGTCACTGCGCGCAGGCGCGGTCTACGTACCGTCATAGGGCGGGGGACCTTTCAAGGGCCCGGGCTCGAGCGGGGGAACTCGGTCGTCAACAATCCCGGGTGATGGAGGGGGGTAGGCCCATCATAGGGAGCCTCTCGCGGAATTCTCAGCTACGGGTGTTACGTGTCGCGCCCGACAACAGGTGGCCCCGCCCAGCAGAAACGTCCCGGGACAGCACAACGCCCGGTTCAAAAAACCGAACCGGGCGTTGGTGGCAGTTCCAGGATCAGCTGGAGGACTTGCCGAAGTTCTTGAAACGCTGGTTGAAGCGCTCCACGCGACCAGCGGAGTCCATGATGCGCTGCTTGCCCGTGTAGAACGGGTGGGACTCGGAGGAGATTTCAACCTCGATGATGGGGTACTCGTTGCCGTCTTCCCAGGTCTCCGTCTTGGAGGAGGTGGCGGTGGAACGAGTCAGGATGACCTTGCCGGAAGCGAGGTCACGGAACAGCACCGGGTGGTAGTCCGGGTGAATTTCAGCCTTCATGGTGTCAACCTTCTGTAGGTGCCTGGATTTTGCCAGACACGGCGTTGCTCGGATAGTGGTGATTTTGGGCGCTCACGCGCCACGCACCAATCGGCCAGTGTACACCCGCGGTCCGCGCGCGGTCGATTGGCCCCGGCTAGGATGGCTGCGTGGTTGCCGCCCCCCTGTTCACCTCCGCCCGCCCGTCCACTTCTTCCCGACGACGCCGCTCGGCAGCGTTCCTGGGCACTGCCCTCCTGGTGCTCACGGCCTGTTCGGACCAATCCGAACCGGCTCCCACCCCGGAGCCCACGCCCACCGGACCGATTGCGGGTGTAGCGCGCAATGCCCCGCTGCACTCCGTGGATCCCGCCCAGGTGGCCCAGGCGCGGGAACTACCGGAGACCTACCCCGGTAGCGCCACGAATGCCGGCGGGCCGGAAGCCACGGTCACCCTGCGCGGAGGTGAGCGGGGTGAGGACTACCGGCACGGTTCCGTGGGACTGTCCCTGGAGGCCACGGATCTGGCGGATCAGCGGTTGAACGGGGACAACCCGGACCTGGTAAGCGTCCTGGATTCACTGAACGAACCCACGGTGCGCTTTGGCGGTAATTCCACGGACCGTCGCTTTTTCTTCACGGCCTCGGACGAACCGATTCCCACCGACTGGCCGCTCAACGAGGGTGAGGAAATCACCAAGGTCACCCCCGATGACCTCAAGCGCGTGGCCGAGTTGGCCGAACGCACCAATTCATCGGTGATCCTCAGTGCCAACCTGGCCCGATACGACCCCGAGCGAGCGGGAGAGCTCGCCCACCACGCCAAGGAGGCGTTCGGCGAGCGCCTGGTGGGCCTGATGGTCGGTAACGAGCCCAATGGGTTCTACCAGGGTGCGGGCAATGATCTTACGATCAAGGGCCCGGGCTGGGATCAGGAGACCTACGCCAAGCAGCTGACGGCCTACGCGAAAGCCATTCATGACAAGGTGCCCACCCTGCGCATCGTGGCTCCGGCTGCGTATTCGGCCGACTGGTGGAACACGGCCGCTGACGCCCCGAACACCGATCCCATGGCCTTGGCGGTCCACCAGTACCCGCTCTCCGAATGCGGGACCCAATGGGAACATCAGCAACCCACCGTGGCGAACGCCGTGGATCCCGCCACCCGGAACAATATCGACCGGCTGGTGGATGACGCCGCCCGGGATGCCGCGGAGCACAACCTCCCGCTGTGGATCACGGAGACCTCGCTCTCGGCGTGTTCGGGTTCCAATGAGATCACCGAAACCCAGGTGGCCGCGGTGCACCAGGCCGAGTACTCCATGCGGGTTCAGGAACACGGTGCCGAACGGGTGGCCGCGCACTCGTCCTTGGCACCGTGCCGGGGTGGGGCGCCCATGTCCGTGTTGTGCTCGAGCGGAACTCTGGCCAATCCGGGGGAGGCGTTCTCCGTTCGTGCCAACGGTCTGGCGCTCGCGCTGATTGCGAGCATTCCCGAGGGCAACATGGTGGAGACCTCGACCTCCACGGAGAACCTCACGAGCTACGCGGTGGAGCACGGTAACGGCACGGTGTCCGTGGTGCTCACCGACTACCGCGACCCCGCCACCGCCAAGGACCGCACCACGAACCTCACGCTGCCCTACCGGGTGGACTACGCCACGCAATCCCAACTGCGCGGCCCGTCCTGGACCGCCGAGTACCCCGTAGCCAGCCTGTTCGAGGATCACGCGAGCGACAGCGGTGGTCCCAGCACCACGGCAACGGGCGGCGCGAGCGGCGCGGCGGCGTCGGCGTCGTCGGCACCCGAATACCCGGCGGATCCGGACGTGGCTCTGAGCGTGGAACGGGCCCTGCACACCGCGCCGAACAACGCGGTGAGCGTGGACGGCTACGGCCTGCCCATCACCCCGGTGGGGGAACGCCCCCGCGTGGGCGGGGTGAAAGCCGGCAGCAAGAATTTTTCGGTGACCCTTCCCGCCGGATCCACCACGGTGCTTACCCTGAAGAAGACCCAGCCGTCCCCGAGCCCCCAGGAGAGCCAATGACCACTACCCGCAGACATGGCGAATACAAGGTGGTGGGCGGCAAGTTGGTGGTTGCCGACCTGTCGGTCGCGGCCGGGCGCCTGGCCGAGGTATCGATCAACGGTGACTTCTTCCTGGAACCGGACGAAGCGCTCGGCGACATCAATGCCGCGCTGAACGGGCTGCCGGAGTCGGCCGCCCCGGACGAGATGGTCGCGGCCATCGAGACGGCCCTTCCCGCCGACGCCGTGCTGTTCGGTTTCGACGCCCGCGCGGTCGCGATCGCGGTGCGGCGAGCCCTGAGCAGGGCCACCGGCTGGGCCGACCACGCATGGGAGGTCATCGCCCCGCAGGTGCGCCCCACCCTGGAGAACCTCGCGTTGGACGAAGTGCTCGCCCGGGAGGTGGGCGAAGGCCGGCGCAATCCCACCCTGCGGCTGTGGGACTGGGAGGACCCCGCCGTGGTGATCGGTTCGTTCCAGTCGGTGCGCAACGAGGTGGACCCGCAGGGCGCCGAGCGCCACGGCATAGACGTGGTGCGTCGCGTGTCCGGCGGCGGGGCCATGTTCATGGAGGCCGGCAACTGCATCACGTATTCGCTGTACGTACCGCAGTCGCTGGTGGACGGGCTGAGTTTCGCCGATTCCTACCCGTTCTTGGATGCGTGGGTCATGCAGGCGTTCCAGTCCATGGGCCTGGACGCGCATTACGTGCCGCTCAATGACATCGCCACGCAGCACGGCAAGATCGGGGGAGCGGCGCAAAAGCGGTTCGCCCACGGCGGCATGGTCCACCACGTGACCATGAGCTACGACATTGACGCGGACAAGATGACGGACGTGCTGAGAATCGGCAAGGAAAAACTCTCCGATAAAGGCACCCGCTCGGCCAAGAAACGCGTGGACCCGCTGCGGCGGCAAACCGGCATGAGCCGCGCGGATGTGATATCCACCTTGAGCAATTCCTTCACCGCCCGATATGACGCGGTGGCGGGTGAGATTACCGCCGAGGAACTGGCGGCGGCCCGCGACCTGGTGCGGTCCAAATTCGCCACACCGGAATGGATCAACCGCGTACCGTAAGATGTGCAAAAGTAACTGCCCTAGTAGGGCGGGCACAGCACGACCGAATGACCCCCCACCCCTCGGAGCGCCCATATGTCCCTGAATGACTTCGACTACCACGAAGAAGAGCGCAGGCCCCACAAGAAACACACCGGCCGCAATGTTCTCCTGGTGTTCTTGGCTCTGGTTCTGACGGTCGCCGTGGTGGCCGGTTTGTTCGTGTGGAACCTGGGTCGTAACTTCGACCGCGGTTCCAGCTCCATCGAGTCCGCGTTCCCCGCGGAAACGGATCGCCCCGAGAAAAACTCTGCGCAGGACGCCGGTACCACGGTCATGCTGCTGGGCTCGGACCAGCGCCCGGAGGGTGAAGACGCCACCGTCACGGGCTCCCGCGCGGACTCCATCATGCTGCTGCACATCCCCGATGACGGCGGTGAAATGTACATCATGTCCATCATGCGTGACACCTGGGTGAACATCCCCGGCGTGGGCGAGTCCAAGATCAACGCCGCGCTGGACCAGGGCGGTATGCCGCTGATGGTGCAGACGGTCGAGGAGCATTTCGGCACCCGTATCGATGAGGTCGCTCAGGTGGACTTCGCCGGCTTCGAGGGCCTCACCGACGCCCTGGGCGGAGTGACGGTCAACGTGCCGCAGTCCTTCACCACCCGTGAGGGCCAGAGCTTCCAGCAAGGCCCGCAGGACATGGACGGTGCAACCGCCCTGGCCTTCGTCCGCGAGCGCTACGCGTTCCAGGACGGCGATTATCAGCGCGTGCGCAACCAGCGCGCGTACCTGCAGGCCATGATCAACAAGCTGGTCAGCTCCGAGACCCTGACCAACCCCGTGAAGATCAACGACGTGGTCAAGCAAATTTCTCCCTACCTGACCGTGAGCGACGGGTTGACCGCCAACTGGATCATCCGTCAGGCCCCGGACCTGGTGGGGCTGAACAACAGCGACATCCAGATGTTCACGGTTCCCACCCAGGGCACCGGAACCTCGGCCGATGGGCAGTCGATCGTGGTGGCCGATACCCAGGCGATGCAGGAGATCGGCGAGGCGATGGCCAACGGTACGTTGGACGAGTACGTGAGCACCCTCCCCGCAGGAGACCAATGATCGCATTCCTGTTCTGACCCCCGGCCCGCTCGAACCCCCTCGAGCCACGCCATCCCCCATTTCCTCTTGACCCCGCGAGAGGCCCATGCAGCCCCCTGACACCGAGCTACGTCTCCTGCTCCTGACCAGTTCCTACTGGCCGGAACACTCCCCACCGCAACGCCGCTGGACGTCCCTGATCACCACCCTGTGTGATCAGGGGTGGGCGGTGTCCGTGGTGGCCCCGGTGGCGCATTACGGCCCGGGGCCGGACTACAATTCGGACACCAAGGGCCACGCCTGGCGCGTGCAGCACGGCTTCCTGGGGGAGCGGATCTACCGGGTGCCGCACCTGCTGCTGGGAGACAACAGGATCTTCAAACTGGCCAACCAAGTGATTGGTGCCGCCGGTTCGGTTTTGCGGGGCGTTGCAACCGGGCGCCAGGACGCGGTGGTGGTCACGGCGCCGTCGTTGCCGTTGCTGGGGTCGGCCTTGTTGGTGGCCCGGTTCAAGGGATTGCCGCTGGTGGTGGAGATGCGGGATGCGTGGCCCAATTTGGCCGAGGACGCCTCCCTGGTGCGCGGCGGTTCAAAATCCGTGATCAACAGTGCCGTGGAGTACGTGCAGAATCGTGCGGATCTGGTGGTCACCGTGACCGAGGGCTTCGCCCGCACGTTACGCGAGCGCGGGGTCGCCAACGTGGTGACCGTGCGCAACGGAATTCTCATGGACCGCACGCCACACTTGGCTGCACCCCCGTTCGACCGGGAGCGGCTGGAGGTTCTGTACCTGGGTAACCACGGCGAATCCCAGGCCCTGGACGTCCTCATTCGCGCCGCGGCGCTGGTGGGTGAGGACATGCGCCTCACGTTCGTGGGCCACGGAAGCCAGAAGCCGGCGTTGCGTCGCCTGGCCATGGACCTGGGTGTCAACGTTCGGTTCCTGCCCCCGGAATACCGGGAGGCCGTGTTCGAGCGTTACCGGGAAGCGGATTCGTTGGTGATCTCGCTCCGCGATGACTGGAAGTCCTTCGAGGACACCATTCCGTCCAAGACGTACGAGGTGCTGGCCATTGGCAGGCACATCACCGGAATTGTGCGCGGTGAGGCGGCCAATGTCCTCACGGAGGCCGGCGAGGGAGACATCGTGGGGTGCAAGCCCCAGGAGATCGCCGATTTGTGGCGGGGGCTGGTGGCCGATCGTGGGCGGTTGCAACCGGCCGGATCCGGCCGGGCCTGGGTCCAGCACAACGCCGAGTACTCGGATCTCGCGTGCCAGTACAGCGAGCTGTTGCGCGAGACGATCCACGAGCACCGAACCCACCCCCCACAATCCCTCGGGCGCCGGATCGCGCGCGTGGGCCGGGCGGCCGTGAAGGTGGCCCGTAATGCCCGCTCGGCCAGGAGGTCTGCCTGATGGCGGGACGCGCCCTGCAACGCGCGCGGGAGCTCACCACCAACGCCTGGGTCACCGCCTCGACCATTGCTCACCACGTGACCGATGATCCCGTGGTGTTCTGCCTGCAGGTGTCTCGGCGGCTGCCCTCGCGGGTGGTGCGCTCCGTCGCCGCGGGATTGTCCCGGTTGCCGGCGGGCACGTTCCCGGCCGCCCGCGGGACGGGCCTGCACATCCTGGGCAACGACGACGCCGCTGCCGCCACCTTGCGAGCCGCCTCGCAGTGCGCGGGCGCATCCGCTCGGCGCCGGTGCGCTGAAGTGGCGCTGACCATGGGGGAGATGCCCCTGACGGAGGCTCTGCTGTCCGAATTACCGGCCGCCACTCGGGGCGCTGCGGCAACCCGAGCGCGAGTGGCCTGGTACCACGGTGACGTGGACGGCGCCGTCGGCGGGCTCGAGTCGGCCCGGAGGCACGGAACTGCTACCCGTGGCGAGCGTGCATTGCTGGCGCGGCTGGCCGCTGAGCGAGATCTGCTGGGGTCGTTCACACCGGTTCTGCCACGCATCGACAGCTATCACCCGCGACCGGCCACCGTGCTGTACGCGGTGACCAACTCCCTGCCCCACACGGCCAGCGGCTATGCCCAGCGGACGCATTCGTTGTTGTCCGCCATTCGGGACGAGGGCTGGGATGTTCACGCGGTGACCCGCCCCGGTTACCCCGTGCAGGTGGGCAAAATCCTGGCTCGGGGAACCGACGTGGTGGACGGGATCCCGTATCACCGCATCATGCCGTTCAACCTGGCACCCACGGTTACGGGCCGGGTGCAGCAGCACGCGGAGGCCCTCTTGGCCCTCGCGCTCAGGGTTCGCCCGGCTGTCCTGCACACCACCACGCATTACGTGAACGCGTTGGCCGTGCG
>NZ_JAUNPE010000090.1:6602-8948 GCF_030536815.1 Kocuria sp. | reverse complement strand
CCTCAGCCCATCCGGCGGGCGCGCAGGACGACGTCGTGGACGTGATGGGCCGAGGCCGCTCCGGCAGGGCGTTCCCGGCGCTCGTTGACCTCGATCTTCCATTCCGGAGAGGCGGACAGTGCCTCCAGGAAGTCATCGGTGCCGACGAAGGCCTCGTGATCGAAGGGTCGGGTGGACTCCGAACCCGCGTGGGACAGGGCCTCCCGGATGTCGCTCACGTCGTGGTTGATGATCAGCAGCCGCCCGCCGGGCGCCACCGCGTCGAGGAAGTTCGTCACGCCGCGCGCATCCGGGGTCCGTGGGATCGAGGCGTACGCGGCGGTGACCAGGTCGTACCGGGTTCCGGCGAAGGGGTTGGCCGCGTTGGCGTCGACCTGCAGGGTCTCCACCGGCACCGAGCGCCGCTGGGCCTCCGTGCGAACACGATCAAGGGCCAGCGCGGAGATGTCGCTGGCGGTGACCCGCCAGCCCCGCTCAGCGAGCCAGAGAGCGTCCCCGCCCTCGCCGGCCCCGATGTCCAGGGCGGTGCCCGGAACCAGACCTTCGACCTCGGCGACGAGGGAGCCGTTGGGGTTGCCGCTCCACTGCAATTCGCCGCTGTAGCGCCCGTCCCAGTCGGCGGCGTGGGCGACCGGGCGAGCCGCCGCAGCGAGGTCCTCCTGGGCCAGGTCGAAGCTGACCATTGCCCCGACCCTCGCACCGGCGGCCGCGGTGGGCAGCACCTGCAGCGTGGGCTCGGCGAGGGTGCCGGCCGCGTAGAGGCCCGGCACCGCCGTCGCCCCGGTGAGCGGATCCGCCTCGACGTAGCTCGCGACGCCGCTGGGGTGCTCGCTTGCAGTCAGGCCGAGGCCAACGAAGGGTGCCACCCGGGCGTGCAGGCGGGTGCTGACGAGAACGGTGTCGGCGGGGATCTCGGTGCCGTCGACCAACTGTAGGGCGCGCAGCCGCCCTGTGTCGTCCTCGAGGATCCGTTGGACGGGGGTGGAGATCACCGGCACCCCCGCGGACCTGAGGGTCGCCAGCTGCGGATCCTCGGTGGGGACGCCCTCGTGAATCACAACGGTGAACTGCTCGGTGAGCTGGCGCAGCAGAGGCAGGGCGTGCAGACCGGCGGGCGTGCTCACCAGGGCGACGATGCGTCGGTCCCGCGATTCATAGCCGTGACAGAAAGGGCAGTGGATGACCGAGGTGCCCCAGTGCTCGGCGAGGCCGGGGATCTTGGGAAGCTCGTCGGTCAGGCCGGTTGCCGCGACCACGCGCCGGGCGCGGAGCACGGGACCACCGGTCAGCTCGACGCGGAAGCCCTCGCCCTGGCGGGCGACGTCGACGGCTCGTCCGGTGAGGACCTCCGCGCCGTAGGAGCGCACCTCGGCGCGGGCGATCCGCAGGAAATCGGCGGGGGCGCGCCCTTCGTGGCCGAGGTAGCTGTGCATCGCGGCGGCCGGCGCATTGCGCGGCTCCCCGGAGTCGACCACGATCACCGAGCGCCGCTGACGGGAGAGCTGCAGTGCCGCAGCCAGGCCGGCGGCGGAGCCGCCGATGATCGCGACATCGGCGTGGCGCGTGATGGCGGGAAGGGCGGGGTGCGGCTCGGCGCTCGAGGCACCGCCGTGGTCGTGGGCCCGGTCGGCGCTGGGCTGGTCTTCGGGGTGCTGCTCGCTGTAGGTCATGGGTCGAGAATAACGAGAGTCGCGTATACTGCATAATACCTTGCAGAATTCGCAAAATCCTCCTCGAATGAATAGGAGACACCTCATGTCCGAAATCGAACCGCTCGTGCGCACCCGGCTGCGCAGCCTGCGCCACGCCCAGTCCCTCTCCCTCGACGACCTGGCCGAGCGCTCCCACCTCAGCCCCTCGACGATCAGTCGCATCGAGACCGGCAAGCGCGCGATCAGCCTGGACGTCCTCCTTCCGCTGGCGCGCGCCCTGCGCACCGACGTCGAGACCCTGCTCGAGGACGACGCCGACGACGACGTCGTCATCCGTCCCGAGCCGAGTCGGGAGGGCTCGCGCACCACCTGGATGCTTTCCAAAGCGACCGGCACCATGAAGGCCCTCAAGGTCCGGCTCGAGGTCGTTTCCGAGGTTCCGAAGCAGCGGGTGCATCCCGGTCACGATTGGTTCTTCGTGATGGAGGGAAGGGTCCGCCTGCTGCTGGGGGAGCGCGCGGTCATTGTTGAGGCGGGAGAGGCCGCCGAATTCGCCACGATGACTCCGCATGCCTTCGTGGCGGAAGGGGGACCCGCCGAAGTCATTATGATCTTCGATCAGGAGGGGCACACCGTGCATCGACAAGACGGCGAGGACTGAGAGGCCACCGGGCCCGCGGGGGCGTGCCCTCGG
>NZ_JAUNPE010000090.1:2666-6502 GCF_030536815.1 Kocuria sp. | reverse complement strand
CTCGGCGACGATGCTCGAGCTCCTTTTCTCCGGCTGCTCGGATGAATGTGTCTGAGTGGGTGAGTGGTGAGGCAGCGGACCCGGGTAGCCGCCTCACGGGATGTGCGTGACGCACCGACGGCAGCGTCAGCCGCTTCACGGTCGTACAGATACTCATGGTCGCGATAGAAGCAGGCAACCAATGGTGCGGACAATGAACGGAGCGAATCCCAATGAGAGGCGAGTGCCGGGTGATCGGCTCCGGAGCTGAACGCTGACTCGACGCTTCGGCCGCACCACTCTGACAACGCGTAATCGTGCGTAAAATACGGCACCGCCAACAGAGCGACGATCTTGTCGTACCAGTAGGGTCGGCGGAGTTCATGATCCTACCGGGCCGGACCCACCACCGCGCGGCGGACGACCCGCCCCGGCGGGACCATAGGGCCAGAAGCTCGAGCGCGAGTGCCAGACCGAAGAATCTCAGTGTCCAAACCATGCCCAGTACTCACCACGGTCGCTATCCGCCCGGCGCCCGCCACTACCTGCTCGGTGACCCGCACTCCTTATGGCGGTTGACCCCGGCGCGAGCACGTCCCGCCCGCGACGGGGCCGCCGCATCCCGTAGCCACACCGCACCGGCCGCAATGGCCATGGTCAGCGGCAAGCTCGCGAGGCCAAGCAGAAGGAGCAACGCGGTCGGTTCGGTGCGATGCAGCCACCAAGACCCGAATCCCGCCACAAGCAGGGCGGGGGCCAGCGCGAGCCCCGCCGTGGTCGAGAGGGCGAAGCTCCCGGAACCGATGGCGAAACCCAGTGCCATCCCGATGTTGGTCGCCGACCATACAACCACCGCCAGCAGGACTACGCCGAGGGGGTCGTGCAGGTAGTCGTTCCACAGGCCCGAACCGTCCGCGGACGCCGGGCCGACCAGGCGCCACGGCAGAACGGCGAGCGCGATGCCGATCCCGGTGAGCGGGCCGGTCAGCAGCGCGCCGGTTATCGCACCGGTCCGGGTGGCCCGCTTCGTCCCGATTTGTGCGACGGCCACCGCGATGGTGGCGATCCCGATCGCGATGAACCCGCCCGCCGGGGCGCCGTCGCGGTCCATCCGGCGCTGTTGGCTATCGAGCACGAGCCCCGTGTTCAACAGCAGGAATAGCCCCGTCACCGCGACGGTGAGGACCAGGGCGACGCCGACGGCGCGGGCGGCCGCTCGGCCGACCTCCCCGATCATCCGTCGAGCCGCTCGTCCGTCGGCGAGATAGGCCGGTCACCATGGACCCGGCCGAGTTTCCGGCGGCCGTTCATTGCATCGCGGACCGGATCGACGTCGGCCCTTCCGCTGCACGGCGCGCCGGGACCCGCCTCGGTCGGCTTCTCAAAAGGCTCGTGCATCCTCGGCTCCTGATCGTCGGCACATTGCGGGCCGACACCTCGCCGGCACACGCCACGCTACCGACCGCGGTCCGCGCTGACCACCGCTGCGAGTGTAGGCGAACCCGCCCGGGGGAAATGTGCAGCGTTGGTGCCATGACTACGCCGCGCCGGAACACGGTGGCGCTCCGCTCTACCCGTGAAAGACCACATCGATGCCGGGATGAGTATGTCTGACACGGGTATTACAATGGATTCATGTCAACAGTGACGAAGCGGGATCTCAACCAGCGGACATCAGACGTGCTCGCGCAGGCTGCCGAGCTTGGTGAAGTGATCGTGACCGAGCGAGGAGAGCCCCGCTGGCGGGTGAGTTCCTACCGTGGCCAGGACGACGCGCTCGCCCGAGCCGCGCGGCAGGGACGCTACACGCCCCCGGCCTCAAGGCGCGTGCCGTGGCCCGAGGCCGTCGGCGGGCCGCATTACGAGTCGGAGGATGTCGACGCGTTGCTCGACGAGATGAAGGGTGATCACTGAACCGTGAGCATCGTTTATCTGGATTCCTCGGTGGCGCTGCGTACGATCCTCGATGTTCCCGAACGCGTGCGGCTGCAGAAATGGCTGGATTCGCCCCATACGAACTTTGTGTCGTCGAGGTTGTTGCGGACTGAGGTAGCTCGCGTGCTGCGGCGCGACGAAAGGCCTCTATCGGAGGCGGAACCGCTGCTGAGTCGCGTGGGGCTGTTCGACATTTCTCGTGAGACGTACGCGGTCGCGGAGTCGATCGAGCGGCACGTCAAGGCGCTCGATGCCTTGCATCTCGCCACCGCCTTGTTGATCGGAGAATCGGTCACGGTTGCCAGTCATGACGCGAATATGAAGGCGGTGGCCGAGCATCTCGGTCTCACCGCGGTGGACCCAGTGGAATCCGGTTGATCGGGCTCGGAGAAGGTGGAGACCGTTGACTACCACTGACAAGATCACGCCACTGCGGTTCGCATGAAAGTCCGTAAGGTCCGGCCGGCCGATGTATCGGCACTGCAGCGTCTCATGCTGTCGAACCCCGGGTATACGCGTCGCGTACAAGGTGGCGCAGTTGGCGCGGATGCTGCGCGAGAAGTGCTTGCTGCGCTGCCGCCCGGTGTCGAACGCGATCAAAAATGGGGCCTCGGTGTGTGGGAGGGTGACCTCCTGGTGGCGTTCGCCGACGTGATCGTCGGATGGCCCGACCCCTCGTCTGCGCACATCGGTCTGCTGATGACGGACGGCGCGCGAGAAGGGCAAGGCCTCGGGCGTACGTTGCACACGGCCATAGTGGAGGAGCTCCTCGAACTGCGGACGGTCGAGACGCTGCGGTTGTCGATCGTGGATACGAATGCCGCGGTGGCGGAGCCCTTCTGGATCAAGATGGATTACTCAGCCACCGGTGAAGCAATTCCGTACGAATCCGGAGCAGTATCGTCTACGGCGCGAATTTGGGTGCGGCCCACCAGATGAGCCGCTAACACCGAGTGGTACCATCAATTGGTACCACTCGACTCTGTGAAGGGAGTTCATCATGTCCATCAGTGCAAGCGAGGCGCGTAAGACCCTGTTCCCGCTGATCGAGCGGGTGAACGAGGACCGCGATGCCGTCGAGATCGTCTCCCGCAAGGGCAACGCCGTCCTTATGCCGGCCGACGAGTACGCCGCATGGCAGGAGACCGCGTACCTATTCCGTTCGCCGGCCAACGCCCGCCGGTTGCTCGATGCCTACGAGCGCGCCCGGGCCGGAAAGACCGAGGCCCACGACCTTGATCGAGCAGATGAGGACGCCTGAGTGCGTCTGGTCTGGGACCAGCTCGCCTGGGAAGACTATAAACACTGGCAGACGGCCGACCGAAAGACCCTCAAGCGCGTCAATGCGCTCATCGACGCCTGCCTCCGTGAACCGTTCTCCGGGATCGGAAAACCCGAGCAATTGAAGTATGGAGCGCAAGGTTCGTGGTCGCGGCGCATCACCGACGAGCACAGGTTGGTCTACCTCCTGGATAACGAGGACCTCGTGATCCTGCAGGCCCGCTACCACTACTGAGCCGGGTCACTCGATATTCGAGCAAGCGGTGGGATTTAGGTTTACTGTTTCGCATTGTCGACGTTCGGCAGTAAGCAGTGGTGGGGTGATGAGACCGTCCCGCATTAGGAGGACCAAGGACCAGTTGCCGGTCTGCTTCGGATGGACGGTGGCCGAACCGGGGGAGGGTGGAAATTGTTGACTAACGCCGACGAAATCGCGCCAATAGGTGGGGGACCGCAGCCCATCCTTCGGCGGCCGCACCGAGCGGATGCGTCTGACGTACTCGACGCGTTTCGTTCGAACCCGGACATGGCCCGCCAGGGCACGGTGACCGACGGCGCTGAGGCCGAGCGCTACCTCGGTCGCCTCCTCGACGATGACTCGACTCATGAACCGTGGGGGATTGCTCTCGATGGACGCCTCG
>NZ_JAUNPE010000090.1:0-2566 GCF_030536815.1 Kocuria sp. | reverse complement strand
ACGCCTCGAGCTGGGGCACCGCGTCAACAACCCGACATCCGGCGCCGTCGCCCGATGTGCGGGTTTCCGTAAGGAGGGGACGGAACGCGGGAAGTTCCTCATCAACGGTGAGCGCATCGACGTGGACATCTACGGGCGGCTACGGGCCGATCCGTTCCCGACGTTCGAACCGATTTCGAAGCTCACGACGTCGGTCATATCGTCCTCAGCGAGGTCGGGGTAGTGGGTGTTCAGCGCCTGATGCAGTTCCGCCAATGACGCGAAGCCGTCACGTCGAGCCTGCTCCACGGTGAGCTCGCGGTAGCTGGTCTCAACGACAGACGTGACAGTCGCATCGATCGTGACCACTTCGCCGTTGCCCTTCTCAAAAACAATCTGGGCGGGCCCGGGGTGAAAAGGGTCATCAATGCGAATGGTCTGGCGTTTGGAACCGTCGCGGATGCTCGCCTCGTAGCCCTCCCACATATAAATCTTCTGCGGCTGCTCAACCGCATTCCAGTCACAGGCGTAGGGCAACAGCTCCGAGACCGGCACGGCCTTGAGGCCACTGCTGTCTCGAACGACGCACTGAATCGCTGGGTCGAGGTTGAGTAGCTCTTGCCGGCATTTTCCGCACGGGGAGATCACCCGCCCGGTGGCCCCGTGGACAGTCGTTATGGCGCTGATCGGGTCGTCAAGGCAAGCTGCCGCGTGGGTGGACAGCGCGAGGCTTTCATCGCACTGTCCGCCAAGGACGTGAGAGGTCTTGAGCCCGAGAACCGTACGCCCCGAGCGCGTGAGGAGAGCGGTTGCAACCGTGTGGTCGCCATTGTCGTTGTCGTTGACGGCATGAGCGGTAGCCGCCTTGACCAGGTCACGGAGGGAGTTGGTAAGCACGAATCCAACCTAGCAATAGCGTATTGGGCCTCGCAGATTCCCGGCGTGCTGCGCAACAGCGCTGGTCATTCTCCCGTCGGACGCTGCCGGTTCGCCTTGATCTCGGAACGCCGGTGTTTGCCCGCGAGCCGACGGCGCTCGGATCCGCGGGTGCGCCGGGTGGCCCGGCGGGCGGGAGGAGGAGGCGCCAATGCGTCCCGCAGCATCTCGGCGAGCCGCTGCCGGGCGAGGGCTCGATTCCGGATCTGCGCACGCTGCTCGGACGCCTCGACGGTGAGGACGGTACCGGAGAGCCGGTGCGCGAGATTCTGTATCACCCGTCGCTGCTGCGAGGCGCTGAACACGCTCACACGCGCGAGGTCCACGGACAACTGCACCTTGCTATCGGTCGTGTTGACTCCCTGCCCTCCCGGGCCGGATGAGCGAGCGAATTGCTCCGTGAGATCCGCAGCGGGGATGGTTAATCCGTTGGGGATCCCGGGGCCGGGTTCAATCTTTAGTCCGCCCATGTCATGAGCCCGGGCATCGGTGTTCCGGCGGATATGACTCGCTTCTTCTGGAGGAGAGGCGCCCCCGGATCCAGAAGATCGAGAGATATTTGCCCATTGACAAAGTATAGGTGGCACTTTGGCGAGTTGTTGTTGAGCGCCACTCAGGGGCAGAAAACGAAATCCTTGGCAGCACGGAAAATTTCAAGCCCGAGTCCCGGTCTCCACATCGTCCCTTGTGAGTGACCACCTGAGGTGGAAGGGTCACGCATTATCCGAAGGGAAATAACCAGTCAAGATGGCTGACTGGGATTTTTCGGGACTTGATGATCGGCTCATTTTCAATGATCTCCGGTGCAGCGCCTAAAGATGTGGACCATTGTCGAGGTTATATCACGGGATATGATCAAGGCATGGTGAATCAAGTGCGCGAGCTACGTGAGGCCGCCGGCCTCAGCCAGGCCGAACTCGCCAGGCGCTCAGGGGTCGCCCAACCAAACATCGCCGCCTATGAATCGGAACGGCGGAGGGCATCGGCTGGGATGCTCCAGCGACTCCGTGCAGCCACCAGGCCACTGCCACACGACGCTCTCGCAGCCCACAGTGACGAACTCATCAATTTGGCTGGCAACTATGGGCTGAGCAACATTCGGGTTTTTGGGTCAGCCGCTCGAGGAACGGATGGGCCCGACAGCGACCTGGACATATTGGTCTCCCGCTCGGCAGGTGTCGGGCTCCTGGCAATCGCTGCCTTCGCAGCCGAGGCCAGTGAATTACTCGGTGTCGAAGTGGACGTTGTGACTGACGGTGGACTGTCGGCTGATCACGAAATCCTGTCCGCAGCTATCGCGATATGAATATGCGTGATTCCCAGGCTCTGAGGGAAATTATCCGGCTGTGCGGTGTGGGTGAGAATCTTGTATCGCGTGGCCAGGCTTGGTTTCAGGGGGATCCCGACAACGTGCCTGGACTGGCAGCGGAGTCTCTCATTATCAAGATCGGAGAGAATGTTGCGCGTCTGTCGCTCGAAACGACGCAGGAGCACTCCGGCGTGCCGTGGTCGTTGATCAAGCGTATGCGCGATCGCTTGGCACATCATTACGAGGGCACCGATCACGGTGCTGTCTGGGACACACTGGTCTTCGACCTGCCAACGATTCGTGACTATATCGAGTCGATCGTGGGGAAGTGACCTCGCACCT
>NZ_JAUNPE010000089.1 GCF_030536815.1 Kocuria sp. | reverse complement strand
AAACCGCCTCAGCGGATTTTTAGTCTAAGAGACACACGTCACGTTGACAACGAAGAAGCGGGCCCGCACCTGGTGGTGCCGGACCCGCTTCAGCGGTGCTCAAAGGCCTTCGGTGGACCCGTGGTCGACCTTACTTCTTGGCCTCGATGGCGTCGTTGAGGGCCTCCTCGAAATCACCTTGGGCGTAGCGCTCGCCATCCACAAAGATGGTGGGTGTGCCGGCGATCCCGTTCGCCACGGACTCCTGGGCCATGATGTTGACCATGGGCCGGTAGGTGTTCTCACCCAGTTGATCGGCGCTCACGTTGGCGCCGTGCTTGGACGCGATCTCAGCGATCTCGTCGTTGCTCAAGCCACCGGTGCCCTGGTGGGAGAAGATCTCCTGGGTGAAGTCCATGTACTGCTCCGGGTCGACCTGCTCGGCCACCAGGTAAGCGGCGTTGGAGGCACGCGAGGAGTAGGCGTCGGGGCTACCGCTGTCCAGGAAGTTCAGGTTGCGGTTCTCCAGGGTCACGTCCCCGGAGAGCACCTTTTCTTTGATCAGATCGGAGTTCTCGGCCTCGAATTCGGCGCAGTGCACGCAATCGAAGTCCTGGAAAACCACGAGCTGCACCGGTTCATCGTTGTCCTTGGCATCGCTGGCGTTCACGATGCCCGGCGGGGTTTTGGACTCGTCCACGGTGTCCGGACGCGGGGGCACATCACTGATGTCGCGCTCGTCCACGTCTGAGGTGTCCTGCAGGATCTGCGACTCGTTGAGCTGGATACCGCCGTACTGATTGGCGCTGGCGGGAACCGGCCCGGCCTCGGGAATCGTGTTCTTGTTGTTCTGCCAGATCACCAGCGCAATGATCAGCCCGATCACCAGCAGCAAGGCAATGATGCCCGCGATCAGACCCTTGGGCTTGCCATTGGACTTACGAGCCTCGCGGTCGGCGATCTGACGGGCACGTTCTCGTGCCTGGTCCGCGGTCGACGATCCGGCCGAGTTTTTCTGGGAAGCCATGGAGTCCGTGATTCCTTCCGGTCAATTGCTGTGTCCCGTTCAGATTACCCGGACCCCACTGCCACCACGATTCAGGAGTTGCCCAGAAAATGGCCGCTTCATATCCGGTCGCACTTTTCTCTGCCCAGCCCAAGAGTTAGTACGCAACCTTAGAATGGTCACGAACCCTAACCCGTGGGCGGAAGGAGCTCGTTGTGCCAGCAGACCAATCCGATCACCAGGTGGAGGTACCCCGGGAGGGGTACGACTTCGTGGTGGTGTCCAACCGGCTCCCCGTGGACCGTGACATCGATGAGAACGGCAACAGCGCGTGGCGCCGTTCCCCCGGTGGCCTGGTGAGCGCGCTGGCCCCGGTCATGGCCAAGCGCGACGGCGCCTGGATCGGATGGCACGGCGCCCCGGACGAAACCCTTGAGCCCTTTGATCACGATGTGTTCCACCTGGTTCCCGTGGAACTGTCCGGGCTCGAGGTCCAGCGGTATTACGAAGGCTTCTCCAATGCCTCGCTGTGGCCGCTCTATCACGACGTGATCGCCCAACCCGAGTTCCACCGAACCTGGTGGTACGCCTATCGCCGTGTGAATGAACGCTTCGCCCGCATGGCCGCTGAAACGGCAGCCCCCGCAGCCACGGTGTGGGTTCAGGACTACCAACTCCAGTTGGTGCCGCGCATGCTTCGCAGGCTCCGTCCGGACGTCACCATCGGTTTCTTCAATCACATTCCGTTCCCTCCCACGGAGATCTACTCGCAGCTACCGTGGCGTAGGGCCGTCCTGGAAGGTCTCACCGGGGCGGACCTGATCGGGTTCCAGCGCCCCGGCGACGCCCAGAACTTCCAACGGTGCGTGCGTAAGTTCCTGGGCGTCCGCTTCACCAACGGCGCCGCCGAATTCACCGAGACAACCATCGCCGACGACGCCGCGGCGTCGTCGTCGGGGCCGGGCCGGGCCACGAGCGACCGCGAGGGTCGGCGGACGTCGTGGACCGTTCACGCCGCCGCCTATCCCATCTCCATTGATGTGGAGGCGATCCGGGAACTGGCGTCGGACCCGGCGACCAAGAAACGCGCCAAGGAGATCCGGCAGGAACTGGGCAACCCGGAGACCGTCTACCTGGGGGTGGACCGACTGGACTACACCAAGGGCATCCTGCATCGCATCAAGGCCTACGGTGAGCTCCTCGAGGACGAGAAGCTGTCGGTCGAGAACTCCGCCTTGATCCAGGTGGCCAGCCCGTCCCGCGAGCGCGTGGACTCCTACATCCAGTTGCGCGAGCAGGTGGAGGGCATAGTGGGGCGGATCAACGGCCAATTCGACACCATGGCCAACACTGCCGTTCGGTATCTGCACCACGGCTACCCGTTCGAGGAAATGGTGGCCCTGTACATGGCCGCGGACGTCATGCTCGTGACCGCGTTGCGCGACGGGATGAATTTGGTGGCCAAGGAGTACGTGGCCGCCAAGCAGGATCGCTCGGGAGCATTGGTGCTCTCCGAGTTCACGGGTGCAGCCGAACAACTCAAGCAGGCCATCCTGGTCAATCCGCACGATATTGACGGGCTCAAGGAGGCAATGCTCTACGCCCGCGACATGCCCGGTTCGGAGGCCAAGAAACGTATGAGTTCCATGCGCCGTCAAGTGCTCACCCACGATGTCGTGGACTGGTCCCAGCGTTTCCTCGAGGACCTCGCCTCGTACGGCCGGCAATCGGTAGGGAGTGAAACCAATGACCGAAACGCTCAGTGATGCTTTGGCCCGCACCGCCGGCGCGGATCACCTCTTGATTGCTTTGGATTTCGACGGCACCCTGGCCCCCTTCACGGAAGACCCCGCGGATTCCCGTCCCCTCCCCGCTGCTCGCGAGGCGCTGGACACTCTCGCTGATCTGCCCCGCACCACGGTCGCGATCATTTCCGGCAGGCCGCTTGAGTTCTTGCGCGCCGTGGTCGATCCCGCTCGCCGCATGGTGTTGTCGGGCTCTCACGGTGCGGAACTGGACTTGACTGCGCTGCCGGATCTGCCGGAGGACGCCGAGCACGACATTCATTTGACGGTTGAGCAGCTGAACCTCCTGGACCGTGCGGTGGACGCGACCGAGAGGCTGGTGTCCCAATATCCTGGCTCCCGCGCCGAACTGAAACCAGCCGGAGTGTGTTTTCACACCCGGCCGATCAAGGACCAGAGGGTTTCGGAACAGGCGTTGGCGGAGATGACTCGCGCCTATTCGGAGCTGGCCGGTTTGCGGATCACCCCCGGGCAGCAAGTGGTGGAGTGCTCGGTGCTGAGCGCGACCAAAGGGGACGGGCTGAGAATCATCAGGGCCGCCGCGTCACCGGACGTCATTGTTTTCGCCGGTGACGACGTCACCGATGAAGATGCCATGGCGGTGCTGACCGTGGACGATCTGGGGATCAAAGTGGGCGAAAAGGAGTCCGCGGCGCGTCAACGCGTCAGTGGGCCGGAAGAACTCGCCGACCTTTTGAGCGTTTTCGCCGACCAACGAGCGCGTGTGGTGACTAGCATCAAGTGACATGAACGCCTCCCCGGCACAACCTCTCGATTCCCCCGTATCCCCCGGTTCCCGGCGGGTCTCGATCAGCACCGCGTTCCCGGACCCGGCCCTGTTGGATCTGCCGTGGCATGTTCCCCTCGAGGAGTGGCCGCCCGAGGTGCTGGCCGCGTATCCCCGCGGGATCTCGCGCCACGTGGTGCGCTTCGCGCACGTGGGTTCCAAGGTGGTGGCGGTCAAGGAAACCACGCCCCACTACGCGCAGCGGGAGTACGGACTGTTGCGGCGGCTGTTGCGCATGGGCACGCCCTCGGTCACGCCGGACTCGGTGGTCACCAACCGGTTGACCGCGGAGGGCGAGGAATTACCCGCCGCGCTCGTGACGGATCACCTGAGCTTTTCCCTGCCCTACCGGGCGATCTTCGAACAAGTCCCCTCGCCGCAGACGGTCGAGCTGCTGGTGGATGCCTTGGCGTCCCTGATCGTCCAGTTGCACCTGTCCGGGTTCTACTGGGGTGATGTGTCCCTGTCGAACACGTTGTTCCGCCGCGACGCGGGGCATTTCGCCGCGTACCTCGTGGATGCCGAAACCGGTGAGATCCACAATGAACTCTCTCGCGGTCAGCGTGACTACGACATCGAGCTGGCCCGCACCAATGTGGCGGGCGAGATCATGGACCTGCTGGCCGGTGAGGACATGCAGCGCCGGCTCGAGCAGGTTGGGATGACCCCGGATGGCGTCGACCCGTTCGAAATCTCGGACCGTCTGGTCAGCACCTACACCAACCTGTGGGAAGAACTCACCGCCGAGGAGAGTTTCGCCCTGGACGAGCGGTGGCGGGTGCAGGCCAGGGTGGAGCGGCTCAATGAGCTGGGCTTCGACGTGGAGGAGGCCTCGCTGGAGTCCGATGATTCGGGGCAGGTGCGGTTGCGTCCCCGGGTGGTCGAACCCGGCCACCATGCGCGACGACTGCTGCACCTCACGGGGTTGGACACCCACGAGAATCAGGCGCGCCGCATCCTCACGGACATCGGACAGTTCGGGCAGGCCCTGTACCCGGGGCTTCCCGAGGACCTCACGGCCCAGCTGTGGATGCGCGAGATCTTCGTACCCATCATGGAGGCGGTTCCGGCCGAGATGCGGCGCAAGCTCGAACCCGCGGAAATCGTCCACGAGGTTCTGGAGCACCGTTGGTTCATGTCCGAGAAGGCGAGTAAGGACATTGCGACACCCAAGGCGGTCAAGGACTATGTGAAGTCACAGCTGTCGGCACGCCCCGACGAGAAGGACGTCTTCTAGGCCTGCGCCCCGGTAACGCTAGGGCATGCCGGTCTCTTCGGTGACGATCAGGGACTCCGGCAGGAACTCCTCTTCCAATCCCCATCGCGTGAGTGCGGCACGGTATTCACCGGACGTGATCGCCGATTGCAGCGCCGCTTGGAAAGGCCGGGCCAAACCGGAGTTCTTGAGGGTCGTCGCCGCGACCAGGGTGGATTTGGGCCAGCCGGCACTGATCTTGCCCCTGACCTCCAGGTCGTCGCGGGTGGCCGCGTAATACGAGCCCGTGGGAAACGGCGACAGGTAGTAATCGATACGACCGGCCGCAAGCGCGAGCACCGCGTTCGTGTTGTCCAGATACAAGTCGAGTGCGGCCGGTTCCTTGCCCTGCGCCTCCAGTTGCTCGTTCCACGCCATCACGATTTTTTCCTGGTTGGTGCCCGGTGTCACCGAGAGTTTTCGTCCCGAGATGTCATCCGGGGACTCCACCACCGGTCCCTGTCCCTTGCGAGCCAGGAAACCCATGTAGGCGGCGCGGTAGGTCGCAAAATCGTAGAGCTTGAGCCGGGGCTCGGTGACACCCACGTTCGCGAACGTCGCGTGATACTCGTGGGCACCGAGTTTGAGTGGCCAGTTCTCCCAGGATGTCACCTGTGGGTTCAGTTCGAGCCCCAACTTGTCGGCAACGAGGTAGGCGGTGTCCACCTCGGAACCAATTGGCGTGACATCGTCGGTCGCGCTGAACGAAAGCGGCGGCGAGGTGTTGAGCACCCCCACCGTGAGCACACCGCCGGCTGCGATGTTCTCCGGCAGCAGGGCCCGCGCCGCAGGGTCCACGTCGGAGCGGATCCGGCTGTTCTGTTCGGGACTCAGGTCGAACGGTACGCCGTCCTCGCGGGTCGGTTGGGGCTGCTCGGGCTGGGTGCACGCGGCCAGACTCAGCAGTCCCAGGCCACCCAGTCCGGCCGCGCGCAGCACCGTGCGACGGTCCATGGCGCGGTTCACAGGTTGTACGCCGGTTCCAGGACCGACCCCAGGAACGCCCGGGTCCGCTCGTGCTTCGGTGCCGAGAACACCTCGCGCGGTGGTCCCTGCTCCACCACCACGCCGTCGGACATGAAGATCACGGTATCGGCGACGTCGCGCGCAAAACCCGTCTCGTGCGTCACCACCAGCATGGTCACGCCCTGGGATGCGAGGTCCCGGATCACATCGAGTACTTCACCGACCAGCTCGGGATCCAACGCCGAGGTGGGTTCGTCGAACAGCACCACGGCCGGGTCCAGGGCGAGGGTGCGCGCAATGGCCACGCGCTGCTGCTGACCACCGGAGAGTTGCCGGGGGAACACCAGTTCCTTGTCCTCCAGGCCAACACGCTTGAGAAGTTCACGGGCCTTGGCCCGCGCCTGGGCCTTGGAACGCCCCAGTGCGGAGACCTGTGCCTCCATCACGTTGTCCAGAACACGCAGATGCGGGAACAAATTGAATTGCTGGAAGACCATGCCCACGTTCGTGCGCCGACGCAGGATCTCCTTCTCGTGCAATTCGTAAAGCTTCTCGCCGCGCTGTTCATAACCCACCATTTTGCCGTCGATGGTGATGCGGCCCGCGTCGATGTTCTCCAGGTGATTGACCGTGCGCAGCAGCGTGGACTTTCCGGATCCCGAGGGCCCCAGGATCGCGGCGACCTCGCCGGGTTTGATGTCCAGGCTCACGCCCTCGAGCACCCGCACGTCCCCGAAGGATTTGTAGACGTTCTCGATCACCACGTGTCCCTTGGACGGCCGGTCGTCGTGGCGCCGCGATTTCTTCTGGTCCTTGGCGGTGGAACTCATCGTGCGCCTCCAATGCGGGAACGCAGCCGCTGCAGCGGCGTGGGCGGAAGAGTTCGCACCGCACCGCGCGCAAAGTGTCGCTCCACGTAGTACTGAATGATGTTGAGGACGGTCGTGATGATCACGTACCACAGCGTGGCCACGAGCAGCATGGGGATGACCTCATTGGTGCGGGCGTAGATCACCTGGATCGTGTAGAAGAGCTCGTTGTACGCGAGCACGTAGACCACCGAGGTGCCCTTGACCAGGCTGATGATCTCGTTGAACGCCGGCGGCAGGATGGAGCGCAGCGCCTGGGGCAGCACGATGTGCGTGGACCGGCGCCAGCGCGGAATACCCAACGACGCCGCCGCCTCCTGTTGGCCTTGATCCACCGCCAGAATGCCGCCGCGGATGATCTCCGCGGAGTATGCGGCCTGATGCAACGTCAGGCCCAGGACCGCGGCGCCGAACTTGTTGACGATGTCCGTGGTCGGTGCCTGGAAGAACGTGACGTCCGTTCCGGGAATGCCCACGCTGATGACCTCGTAGAGGTACCCCACGTTGTACCAGAGCAGCAACTGCACCAGCAGCGGCACCGAGCGGAAGATCCAGATGTAGAACCACGCCACCGAGGACAGCAATCCCGAGCTGGACATCCTCATCAGCGCGAGGAAGAAGCCCAGGACGAATCCGCCCACGGCCGCGATCGCCGTGAGCAACAAGGTGTTGCCCAGGGCATTGATCACGGATTCGGCGGTCAGCCATTCGGCAACCACGTCCCACTGCCACCGCGGGTTGGTGAACAGCGACCACCCGATACCGACCAGCACCACGGCCACGAGCGCGGTGCCCACCCAACGCCATGGATTGCGTGCGGGGACCACGGTCAATGCGTCCGGGCGCCGAGCCGGTTCGGCGGGCGGTCGGTCCGATTGCTCGGCCCCCGCGGGCGCGGCGGTGGATGACGATGTCACGCGTTACTCCTGGACTGTCAGGGAATGAAGTCACCGCGGTAACGGTAACGCCTCTCACCGTAAGAGGTCGGCGGAGTCGAGATCGAAACGCCCGACCCAAAACTTCACAGTCGTCATACTTGTCATAAAAGATCCCGAGATCACGGGGATTTCAACCCCGATCATTCGGTGGGTTTGACGGCCACCAGATTGGCCAGTGTTGCGTGGACCCGACTCGGCCACGCCTCATCCAGGCTGCCATATCTCGCCACGTGCGCGTAAGAGGCCCCCAGCATGAAATCAATGACAACGTCCAGGTCCACGTTCTCCCGAATCAGACCGAGGTCCTGGTCACGCCGCAGCAAGTCCCTGAGGAGTTCCATGCGGGGCCTGATAATTTTGCGCCGCAGGACCTCCGAAGTGGTGGAGTGTGGGTCCTGGAGAAGCGTCAGAACCAACCCCTTACCCACGTCCTCGAACAACACCTCGATGGCCGAGCGCACGGACTCCTCCCAATCCCCCGAGCCGGGCGATACCGGGGGCAGCCCGGTATATACGTGCTCCAGCACGGCTTCCAGCAGTTCGTCGCTGTTGTTGTAGCGGCGGTAGATCGAGGTCTTGGCCACCCCGGAGACCACGGCAACGGCCTCGATCGTGACCTTCTGAGGCCCGAACTCTCGCAGCAACTTCAAAGCACCCGCCAGGATCTTCCGATCCGTGCGAGCGGTACGAGGGTCCGGAACCGGGCCCCGCTGGGAGACCGGGGAATCAACCACCATGCTCAAGCCGGGGCGGTCTGCGCCCGGTGGCCCGCGCGCGCATGAGCGGTGGCGTTGTGGAAGATTCGCAGACCGTCCATGCCCGGCAACCTGGCAATATTATGGTCCAGCCGATCGATTTCATGGGCACCGTCCTCCCCGCCGAAAAGCTTGCCCATCACGTGATCCACCTCGCCCGCGTCCATGACGCCCGAACCCACGGGGGCCCAGAATTTTCGCAGGGCGAACCGCGTGAGGCGCTGGGCCTTGCGAGAGGATTCCAGGCGCCGTCGGGCCTGGGTCGCATAAAAGGCCACGTGGCGCGACTCCTGCGCGGCAATCCGTTTGAGCAGCACCGCCAGCACGGGGTGCTTCTCGAGGTTCGCCAATCGCCGGTACGCGGCAACCGCGGACCATTCGTTGGCCGCGCCCCACGCCATGTGGGTCGCAATGAAATCGGCCCCGACCATGTTGGACAGTAACGACTGCTTAAGGGGTTTGAGCGCCTCGGACCAGCCGAGTTTCATGCGCTTTGCCTTGAGCTCGTCGTAGTCGACCACGATGCCGTGGACTCCCAGGACCTCCGCCAGCGCTTCACCGTGCCAGTACTCCTCCCGGTTCCACATGGTCATGAACGTGGAGACGTCCTTGTCCTGGTGCGAGGGAGTCA
>NZ_JAUNPE010000088.1 GCF_030536815.1 Kocuria sp. | reverse complement strand
TCAAATACAGGTTGGTGGCAATCGACGCGTTGGACAGGCCCTGCGCCATCAGCCCAAGGACCTCGCGCTCGCGGGGCGACAGCAGTTCCAGGTCCTCACGCTGGCGGGAGCGCACCAGAATCTGGGTCAGCACCTCGGGGTCCAGGACGGTTCCGCCCTCGCCCACGGTCTGCACGGATTCCAGGAATTGGTCCACGTCCGCCACACGGTCCTTGAGTAGATAACCCAGGCCTTCGCGGCGCGAGGCAATCAGCTCGGACGCGTAACGCTCCTCCACGTACTGGGAGAGCACGAGCACGGCCACCTGCGGGTGCGCGGAGCGGATGAGGACCGCGGCGCGAATGCCCTCGTCCGTGAAGGACGGTGGGAGCCGCACGTCCACCAGCGCAAAGTCCGGCCGGTGTTCCTCCACGGCCTTCACGAGACCCTCGGCGGTGTCGGT
This sequence comes from Kocuria sp., assembly GCF_030536815.1. Taxonomy (GTDB): domain Bacteria; phylum Actinomycetota; class Actinomycetes; order Actinomycetales; family Micrococcaceae; genus Kocuria; species Kocuria gwangalliensis. Next base: position 8,674 of record NZ_JAUNPE010000088.1, on the reverse strand, counting down.
TTCGGCGACCACTTGGTGGCCGGCGTCGGTGAGGAGACGGACCAGGCCGGCTCGCAGCAGCACGGCGTCTTCGGCGATCACGATACGCACGGGGTCACGCTCCTTGATTTTCGACGACGTCGCTCGCGGCCCGGCTGCCCGACCGCACGTTGCGGTCGGACTCGTTGCTGTCGGAGTCGTGACGGTCCGGTTGGTTGGCGTTGGCGCTGGTGCCGGTGCGAGCCGGTGTGTTCAGCGGGAGCTGCACGATGACCTCGGAGGGCCCACCCGTGGGGGAGTTCAAGAAGAACTGGCCGCCCGCGGAGCGGATCCGGTCTTCGATGCCGGACAGGCCACCACCGGGTACCACCCGTGCGCCGCCGCGGCCGTAGTCGCGGATTCCCGCCACCACGGTGGAGGTGCCTGGGATGTCACCGTCCTGGATGGAGACGGCCACGTCAGCGGTGCGGGCACCGGAGTGCTTGATGGCATTGGTGAGGGACTCGGAGACCGCGAAGTACACGGCGGCCTCGGTCTCGGGCGTCAGTCGGGGGACGTTCACGTTCACGTTGACCGGGAACGGGGCCTGAGCGGCAACCGCGGAGATGGCGGCGTCGAGCCCGCGATCCTCCAGAACCGCCGGGTGGAAACCGCGCGCCAGGCGGCGGAGCTCCGTGATAGCGGCCTTGGTGGTTCCGTGCGCCTCGCTCACGAGTTCCTTGGCGTAGGCGGGGTCGGTGTCGATGCGCGACTTGGCCATCGAGAGGTTCATGGCCACCGACACCAGCTGGGGCTGAACGCCGTCGTGCAGGTCGCGTTCGATGCGGGAGCGTTCGGTGTGGGCGCCGCGGACCGCGGATTCGCGGGCCTCGGTCGCGTATTCGACCTGGCGGCGAGCCTCGGCGGCCTCGCGGCGGAGAGCTGCCGACTCGCTCATCCGCAGCAGGGTAGCGGACAGGCCGCGGTGGGCCAGGGTGAGCAGGGCCAGTAGGACTACGCCGATCAGGAGGCCCAGAATGCTTGCCAGCACGCCGGTCCATTCGGGCCACCCCTGAACCGGGGTGAAGAAGCGCTGCGCAATGGAGTTCTCCGGAGCGAACAGCGGCGAGAACGCGCCCACGATGCCCGCGCCAATGGTCACGAGCGAGAACACGGCCAGCGCACCCAGGATGAACGTGAGGATCAGGTGCAGGAAACCCAGCCACATGGAGCTGTCGGTCGCGTCCAACCACAGTTGGTGGGGAACGCGCACCCAGTCCGTGCGCGGCGTGCGGCGCCGCTGCGGGTCACGCAGGTCCAGGCCGAACGACGACGCCGAGCGCCGCCGTTCCAGCCACACCGCCGCCCAGATCACGTACACGGTTCCGGCCAGGACCAGCAGGCCCAGACCCACCGCGGGGATCATGGCGACACCCGTGAAGATCAGGGTGCCGATCACGATGATCCAGAAGAAGTTCAGTAGTGCGTCGATGACCAGGTCCGTGGCTCCGAAGAACATGGTCTTGGGAGAGAAGGTGCTCCACTCGCTTACGGAGTCATGGGAGACGGTAGAAGAGCCGCGTGAAGGAGCCGGAGACTGCGGCGGCTGTGGAGGCTGCGGAGTTCCGTGCGGCGGCAAGGGGCGGGTGTGCTGCGTATCTGCCGGAATCGCTTCCGTGGGTTCCCACGGTGGAGTCGGGCGCGGGTCTGGAGTGGTCATGTCCATAACGCTACGGTTCTGCCCCTGTTTTCCGCGCCAGAGCTAGCCACCGAGTCGGGGTGGGGTTTTCCCCACCTCCGGCGTTCGGGCTCGCGTTGGAGGCGGCCAGTGAAGTCGAAGCGAGCGGCGTCATCTCACTCCACCAACGCGCGGCTTCCTCCAACACACGTGTGTACCTGCATACACTGATGCTCATGAGCGACGGCGTTCAGACCCACTCCGCCCCCACCCGGGCCAATGGCTCCGTGGCGCTCGCGGACCGTGACCTCGCCTCGGACGCTGCACGCGTGGGATGCGTGATCGCGGTGGTGTTCATTCATTTGCTCATGGTCACTCTCACTGCGGATCCGGACACCGGCGAACTCGTTTCCGTGCTGGTCCCCGAGGAACAGACCTGGTACTGGTGGGCCACGTGGATCCTGCAGGTCATGCCGCTGTTCTTCGTGGTGGGTGGCGTAGCCACGGCGGGGGCGCTGCGGCGGCGTCGGGCCAGGGGAGCGGCACCGGCGGAATACGTGCGGGAACGCACGCTGCGACTCATGCAACCGGCGGCCGTGCTGTGGCTGGTCTTCGCGATCAGCGCCATGGCGGCCTTGGCGCTCGGGGTAGGCGAAGAGCTCGTGACGTTCGCGCTGTCCGGCATGGGAATGCCCCTGTGGTTCTTGGCGGCGTATCTGATCGCGCAAGCGCTGGCGCCCGCCTTCTTGGAATTGCACGAACGCATGGGCTGGGTGTGGTGCTGGTTCTTGCTCTCGTGCGTGGTCGCAGTGGATCTCTTGCGGATGGCCACGGATCAGCAGTGGTGGGGGCTGCTGAACATGCTGTTCGTGTGGCCGCTCATTCAGCAACTCGGGTTCTTCCGGGCGGACGGATGGTTTGCGGCCCGCGGCACGCTCACGCTGCTTCTGATCGTCGCCGCTTGCTACGCGCTGCTGGCCGTGTGCGTGTTCTCAGGGCGTTATGCCCCGGACATGCTCACCAACCTGAACCCGCCCACGGTGTGCATGGTGTTGTTGGGGCTGGCCCAAGCGTGCCTGCTGCAGGTGTTCACCCCGGCCCTCAACCGACTCATGCACTGGCGGCCCGCTCAGGCGGTCACGTATGTGGTGGGAACCCGTGCCATGACCATTTACCTGTGGCACCTACCGGTGATCATCCTGGTGATGGCCGCGTGGTTCTTCGCGGGAGGTTACGATCCGGTTCCCGGTTCAGCGCAGTGGTGGTTGTTGCGGATCCCGCTCGCTGTGCTGTGCTGGGTGGCCGTGCTGGCCGTGGCCACGGCGTTGCGCCGAGTGGAGCGAGCCTCGGCCAAGCCGTGGGGCAAGCTACGGCTGACACCGCTGGCCGTCCTCGTCGGGTTGATTTGCGCGGTGGTTCCGCCGCTGCTGGAGATCGTCACTCTGTTGACTCCGGCCCTGGTGCTCTGGGGTGCTGCGGGATCCGTGGTGTGCCTGGTCATCATGAAGTGGGGCGTTGTGCCGGGGCCACGAGGTGTTCGTTGACGTACCCGAGCAGGGTGGGCATCAGCGCGGGATGCAACTGATGACCCATGCCGGGGATCTCGATGAACGTGGCACCCGGAATGGCCTCCGCGGTCGCGGGCCCGCCATCAGGGCGCACGATCTTGTCCTTGTCGCCGTGAATCACCAGTGTGGGCGCGGCGATGTCCGAGAGCACCTCCGCACGGTTTCCTGACGCACGGATCGCTCCGATCTGACGCCGCATGGCCGCCGATTCGCCGTGCGGGTTGAGCGATCGATCCCAGTGGGCCGCGGCCAACTGGGCCTCGTAGGCTTCATCGATCGGGTACCCCGGCCCCGCCAGGTGCCGTCCGATGATCGTGCGGCCCCTGATGTACACGGAGCGATTTGGCGCTCCCGGGAGCATCAGCATCGCGGCGGTGGAGGTCGCGGTGGTGCCGACTTGGGGATCGCCGGTGGTTGAACAAATGGAGACGAGCCGGCGCACCAGCGGCGGATGATGAGCGGCCAAGGATTGCGCGATCATCCCGCCCAGGGAGAAACCGATCAGGTCCGCTCGCTCGATGTTCAGCGCTCGCATGGTGTCCGCGACGTCTTCGCTCATGTCCTCCACGGTGTACTGGTCCTCGGGGAGGTCACCGCTGAGGAGCTGCCGCGCCGAAGGGGCCTTGGAGGTGGCGCGGAACGAGCGGCCCTCGTCCCGGTTGTCGATGCGCACCACGCGGAACCCCTCTGTGACCAGGGACTTCACGAACGAGATGGGCCACGCGGTGAGGTCGAAGGCCAGGCCGGTGATCATGATGACCGCGGGGCCGTCCATGGGCCCATCGATGCGAACGCACATGGTGCGGCCGTCACCGAGATCAATGATTTCCTCCGCGCCCGAATCTCCCGGCCCCGCGAGCAAGGTCGGGAGTTCCTGAAGAACGGGGGCGGCGGCGTCGTCGAACCGCAAGAACTCGTCGACCACGGGCCGTGACCGAAGTTCGCGACGGTCCGCCAGATAACTCATGGACATGAGCCATGGGCTGCGGGTGCCTTGCTTGGGGAGGCCGTCCAGGGCGCGTTGGACGTACCCGGCGTCGAAGTCGAGTAGTGGTTTGGTCTTGAGGCCCTCCGGCGCGAGCGGTCGCACGGAGGCGGCGCCAATTCCGTCCATGTGTGCGAGCAAGCGCGAGAACCAATCCACGAGCAAACCGATTTTGAGCGTCCAGGACGCGTTGGTGTACCCGATCGCGAACGCGAAATTGGGCATGTCGCTCAGCATCACCCCGCGGTAGGCGATTTTCTCGGTGAGGTCCGCGGGTACGCCGTCCAAGCTGAAGCGGGCCCCACCGAACAACAACACGTTGAATCCCGTGGCGGTGATCAGGATGTCCGCGGAGATGTCCTCACCGCTCTCCATGCGCACGCCGGTCTCGGTGATTTCGTCTATGGTGCCCGTGACCACGTGTCCCGCCTCGGACTTGAGGGCGCGGTAGAAATCCCCGCCCGGTGCCACGCACACGCGCTGATCCCACGGTTTATAGGGCGGGTTGAAGTGTTCCTTCACGGAGACGTCGTCGGGCAATTGCGACTTGTTGACCGCAGCAATTGCGCCCTTGACTAGGTGCGGCGCGATCTTGCTGGTCTTCCACAGGAACCGTTGCTGGCGCGTGGCCACCGCGCGCGCCAGATGCGAGGTCCGCTCCTCACCGAGTCTCGGCTTGAGCGCTTTGGCCAGCTGATTCTCCTTGGGGACGGGAATGATGTAGCTGGGCGTGCGCTGCACCATGGTCACGTTCGCGCCCCGCTCCACAAGCGACGGAAGCAGGGTGACGGCGGTGGCGCCGCTGCCGATGATCACCACGTTCTTGCCCGTCACCTCCGTGTCCTGGGGCCACAGCTGCGGGTGGATCACGGTGCCGCCGAACTGCCTCAGTCCCGTGATGTCGGGTTCGTTCGGCTGGTCATAGCGGTAGTAACCGGTCGCATTGAACAGCCACGTTGCGGTGACCTCCCGATACTTGCCCGTCCCGCTCGGTTCATTACTCGCCGACGACGCCGCACTGTCACCTTGCGTGGGCGCCGCCCGGGCGGTGCGTTCCGCGGTGACGCACCAGTGACTGTGTTCGGAGGACCAGTCGGCAGCGACCATGCGCTGGTTGAAGCGGATCAGCTCGTTCACGCCGTATTCGTGAGCGGTGTCGCGGATGTATTGCAGGATGGCGGGGCCTTCGGCAATGGACTGCGGTCCGGTCCACGGTCGGAACTCGTACCCGAAGGTGTACAGATCCGAATCCGCACGCACCCCCGGGTAGCGGAACAGATCCCACGTGCCGCCGGTGGCATCACGGGATTCCAGGATGCCGATGGTCTTGTGCGGATGCTCCTGCCGGAGTTTGCACGCAGCACCGATTCCGCTCAGACCTGCACCGATGATCAGGATGTCGAAGTGCTCAGCGTCCGTGGACATGGTTCATGAATAGCAAGTGTTCCTGCGATTTACATGATCAGTCCAGGTGGTCCCATACGCTGAGGTCTTGCCAGCCGACTGTCACTGTGCGGAGGTACTTGGCTCCCTTGACCTCACGGGCAGCCTTCTCTGTGGCGAAGACTCCCAGGGGTGCCGGATTGCGATCCGCGGAGACGTGGGAGTGGCGAGTCCGTTTGCCCTCGAACACGATGAAGAGCTGATCGCCGTCCCCCACGGCGGGCGCGTCCGGAACGGTGAACCGTTCCCACATGACGCGGTACGTGGGGCGAACAGAGAGTTGTTGCTTTTCGATGGAGCGTGCATCGAACTCGGTGCGGGTCACTGCCACGAGCGGAGCATCCGAAGACTCCGGGTGCTGTTGGAAGACCAGGAACACCTCTGGATCGCTACTGCGGAAGTTGAGAATCTTCTCAAGAATGGATGTGAACGGACGGTTCATGAATTAACCATGACCGACATCCATGCCTTTGTCTGCACTGTTCGCGTTTGTGAAGGCAAATTCGTCAAGTGTTACCCAACTAGGAGCGATGCCTCAATACGTTTGCATGAGGCCGCCGGGACCGCGGACGTGACTGCTAGCATGAAGTGGACCTTATGTGATCCAAGTCACTTAGAAGCACATGCGTAGCTCATCAGGAGGATGATCCGTCATGGCCGACAATCGAGCCGTTGCTTACGAAGGTCCAGGGAAAGTTCAAGTCATCGACACTCCTTATCCGGAGTTCGAACTCAAGGATGGTCCGGGTGTGAATCCGGCCAACGTGGGGCGCAAAGTCCCCCACGGAGTCATTCTGAAAACCATCGCCACCAACATTTGTGGTTCCGATCAGCACATGGTGCGCGGTCGAACCACGGCGCCTCAGGATTTGGTCCTGGGCCACGAAATCACCGGTGAAGTCATTGAAGTGGGGCCGGACGTCGAATTCATCAAAGTCGGCGACATCTGCTCCGTCCCGTTCAACATTTCCTGCGGTCGGTGCCGCAACTGTAAGGAACGCAAAACCGGCATCTGCCTCAATGTGAATCCGGATCGCCCCGGTTCCGCCTACGGGTATGTCGACATGGGTGGCTGGGTAGGTGGTCAAGCGCAGTTCGTGCTGGTGCCCTATGCGGACTGGAATCTGTTGAAGTTCCCGGACCCGGAGCAAGCCCTTGAGAAAATCCTGGACCTGACCATGCTCTCGGACATTCTGCCCACCGGGTTTCACGGTGCCGTGACCTCCGGAGTGACGGTTGGTTCCACGGTCTACATCGCCGGCGCGGGACCCGTGGGACTGGCCGCGGCGGCGTCGGCGTTGCTGCTCGGTGCGGCCGTGGTCATCGTGGCTGACATGAACGATGACCGCCTGGCGCAGGCGCGCAGCTTCGGGTGCGAAACGATCAATCTCACGGAAGGCGACCCGCAGGATCAGATCGAGCAGATCCTGGGCGTGCCCGAGGTGGACTGTGCCATTGACGCTGTCGGTTTCGAGGCGAAGGGCCACGGCAAGGATGCTGAAGAGGCGCCCGCAACCGTGCTCAACTCCCTCATGGAGATCACCCGGGCCGGTGGTGAACTCGGTATCCCGGGGCTCTACGTCACCGGCGATCCGGGCGGTATCGACGAAGCCGCGCAGAAGGGCTCCCTGTCACTGTCGTTGGGCACCGGGTGGGCGAAGTCCCTGGCCTTCACCACTGGTCAGTGTCCGGTCATGAAGTACAACCGTCAGCTGATGATGGCCATCCTGTACGACCGCATCCACATCGCCAAGGCGGTCAACGCCAAGGCGATTCCGCTAGAGGACGCGCCCAAGGGCTACGCCGAGTTCGACCACGGCGCGGCCACCAAGTTCGTTCTGGATCCCAACGGATACCTGGGGGCGTCTGCGGCATAGGGAGCCGCCAGAACCTCGCGGTCGCACGCTGATCGACGTTACGACCCTTGCGTGCGCCACCTCGCAATCTGATCGACCTTGGGACCCGGATTTCCGGGTTTCAAGGCGTTAACGTCAATTAGTTTGTAGACGGTCCCGGGGCGTGGGCCGTACCGTCGACCCGCCTACCGACGGTGTCGGGGCAACCAGAGCACGCGGTCCTAGCGTCGACCAGGCTGCGCCCCGGGCCCGGCTTCAGATCCGCAGGTGCACCAGGCTCGGCCCGGAGATGCTCAGCGCCTGTTCCACGGTGGAGGCCAGGCTGTCCATGGTCGCGGACAACCCGGTCGCGCCGAAGGATTCCGCGAGCTGCACCCAGTCCGGCTGCTTGAGGTCCACGGCCAGCGGGTCGATGTCACGGTCGACCATGCCCTGTCGGATTTCGCCGTACCCGCCGTTGTCCACGCAGATGATCGGCAGGTCCAGCTCGAGTTCCACGGCGGTCGTGAGTTCCTGGATGCTGAACATCAGGGCACCGTCGCCCAGCAGGCACACCACCGGACGATCCGGGGCGGCCAACTTGGCACCGATCGCCGCGGGCAGTCCGTAACCCAGGGTTGCGTACGTGCCCATGTACAGCAGCGAGTGCGGGGTGGGTGCGCGGAAGAACGTGGTGGACCCCATGTACGTCACCTGGGACGAGTCGCCGGCCATGATCGTGTTGTCCGGGACCACCTCCATGATCGTCTCGTTGAGCGCGGCCAGGTCCGGAGCCCACTGGCGGCCCTCGTTGTCCATGGCGTCGAAGACTTCCCGTAAATCCGGGGCTTCGCGCTCGCCGACGCCGCTCCCACCTTCCGCGCGCAGCGCCTCCAGCAACTGCGACACCACGGCGGACGAATTGCCGGGAACCTCGATGTCCGGCGTGAGGTTGCACAGCATTTGATCGCGCATGATGTCCACGCGGATGATCGGCCCCTGGGGAGTGATGTCCCCGCCCCACAGTTCGGCCTCGCCCACCTTGGAACCGATGACCAAGAGAGCATCAGCGGTGCGCATGAAGGTATGCGCTGTGGTCAGTCGCAGATCTGCACCGAGCGACAACCGGTGCTTCTCCGGAATCGCACCCTTGCCGTTGGTCGTGGTGATGACGGGAGCTTCGAGCAGCTCGGCCAGCTCCAACAAC
>NZ_JAUNPE010000242.1 GCF_030536815.1 Kocuria sp. | reverse complement strand
TGCATCAGGAGGTGGAACGCTTTCCCCTGCGGGGGCGGTGAACCAGCAGGCTGAGGCCACGGTCAGGGGCGGGTAGCGTCGGGATGACCACGGGTGCCTCGCGGTCAGCGAACAGCCCTCGGGTTATAACCCCGTAGGGTGGGTATGAAGAGGCGGCCTAAGCTGCCATCCTGGTTGAATGGCACGAACCTGGTTATCACTCACGGTGGAGTTGCTCGGCGGGCGCGGCGAGGTGCTGTGGCCACCGCCGGGGCGGATTTTTGCTGTGGGGCCCCGGCATACTTTTGCGGATTTCGAGCAGTCGATCAATGACGCCTTTGGTCGCTGGGATCGCTCGCACCTGTCGATGTTCACACTCGCCGATGGGCGGGTGGTCACGGACTCGATGACTGGTGAGGAGATGGCCGGTTCGATCAGAGGCCCTATCGTCGCGCCCGTTGACATTGCCACGGCCAAGGTGACCCGCACAGTGAAGCCTGGGGACGAGTTCCAATTCACTTTCGACTTCGGTGACGACTGGACGCATCGGTGCGTGGTCGGAGATCAAAAGGTCGATCCGCTGGACGTGCTGGGTATTCAACCCGCAGCACCCCTGCCGTACTGGGGTTGGGGCAGCGTCCCCGATCAGTACGGGCGCAGATGGAGCGATGATGACGGAGAAAGTCCTGCGCCCGAGATGCCCGGGCAGCCGAATTCCATGCTGACCCATGAGTGGCCTCCGCATGATCAGGTGCCCGCCCTCGACAAAGTCCGGGTCCGTGAGGCTATCGCGGCTCAGGACGCCAATGGTTTTATTGTCGCGGTGACGGGATGTGAGATCGACGATGCGCTGGAAATTGTTGCGGAGGGTATCCCCATGGCGCTGGCGAAACATCATCAATTGGCCGAGCCAGTGGCACTGTCCGTCATTAACAGGCTGACCTGGCGCAGCGCACCGGGTGATGAGCAATTGGCCGAAAAATTGTTGACCGCCCTACGCGGCGGATAGCCAACAGCCATCGCCCCAGCGCGGTGTCGCGCTCGAAGACGAGCATCCTGAGCAGGACGTCCGAGTCAGGGGGCGCGAGTAAGCTGGAGGTGTGAGCATTTCACCAGACCCCGCCATTGTCCTGGATGACCGGTTCGCCCGGGAACTCAACGAGATGGCCGTCCCCTGGCACGGCCAGGAGGTGCCCGATGCGCGCCTGCTCGTGCTGAACGAACCCTTGGCCGCTGACCTGGGCCTGGACCCGTCGTGGCTGCGCACTTCCGACGGGCTGGGCCTGCTGGTCGGGAACCTGGTCCCGCCGGGTGCCGCCCCGGTGGCGCAGGCGTACTCCGGGCACCAGTTCGGCGGGTTCTCCCCGCGCCTCGGTGACGGTCGCGCATTGCTGCTGGGCGAGATCACCGATCCCGCCGGCCGGCTGAAAGACATCCACCTCAAGGGCTCCGGCCCCACGCCGTTCTCGCGCGGCGGCGACGGGTTCGCCGCCGTGGGGCCCATGCTGCGCGAATACATCGTCAGCGAGGCCATGCACGCGCTGGGGATCCCCACGACCCGTTCCCTGGCCGTCGTCGGCACCGGGCGACAGGTGCGCCGGGACACCATGCTGCCCGGGGCCGTCCTGACGCGGGTCGCGAGCAGCCACCTGCGGGTGGGTAGCTTCCAGTACGCCCGGGCCACGGGCAATGTCGATCTGCTGCGCCGGCTCGCGGACCACGCGATCGACCGGCACTACCCCGACGCCGCGGATGCGGAACAGCCCTACCTCGCGTTGTTCGAGGCGGTGGTCGCAGCGCAGGCGGAGTTGGTCGCGCAGTGGATGCTCGTGGGTTTCGTCCACGGGGTGATGAACACCGACAACATGACCATCTCGGGGGAAACCATCGACTACGGGCCGTGCGCCTTCATGGATGCCTTCGACCCGCGGGCGCTCTACAGCTCCATTGATGAGACCGGCCGCTACGCCTACGGCAATCAGCCGTTCGTCGCGGAGTGGAACCTCGCGCGCTTCGGCGAGACCCTCCTGCCCCTCATGGACGACGACCAGGACGACGCCGTGTCCCGGTTGAGCGAGGCTCTCGGAGCGTTCCGGGCGCAATACAGTGACGCGTGGTCGGCGGGTATGCGGGACAAGCTCGGCCTGCCCGAAGATCTCGACCGCGAGATCACCGCGCCGCTGATCGACGAGCTGATCACCCTGCTCCGGGATCACCGCGTGGACTACACCTCGTTCTTCCGGGGCCTGGGCGCGGCGGCCCGTGGTGACTCCGGATCCGCCCGGGACATGTTCACGACCCCGGAGGCCTTCGATGCCTGGGCCGAGCGCTGGCGCGCCCTGGGTCCGGACGCGGCGCGGATGGACCGGGTCAACCCCGTCTACATCCCTCGCAACCACTTGGTCGAGGAGGCCCTCACCGCCGCCGAGAAGGGCGACACGGGCCCGCTCGGCCGGCTCCTGGACGCCGTGACCCACCCCTACGACGACCGTCCCGAGCTGCAACGCTACGCGGCACCCGCACCCGAGGACTTCGGGCCCTACCGCACCTTCTGCGGGACCTGAGCCCCGG
>NZ_JAUNPE010000241.1 GCF_030536815.1 Kocuria sp. | reverse complement strand
TTGGACCATGCCTATGAGGTGGGCGTATTGGTAGCGCGCGTTACCGAGCGTGCCGCTAGTGGCGCCTCGGGCGGACGTCGGTTCGTGTTGTAGTTGTCGCGCAACGTTCGGAGAGGTTGCGGCCGTTCGGGTGGGGTTTCTCGAAGTGATCGGTGAGCCAAAAGAGCATGGCGTAGTTCTTTTCGTCGCCGAGGATTTCGGGCGTCCTATAGAGGTGCACGGTGATGTGGTGCCAGGTCGGGACGGGGTCGCCAGGGGCATACCAGCTCGAGATGACGTAGTCGTGCGGGCCCCACACCAACTGGGTTCACACCAGAGCGACCACAGCCAGGACGGCCTGTGCCGGCAGCGTCTTGTCGTTCGACACTTGGTGTGCCCTCGGGCGCCCAACGTGGGTCTGCAAGTTGGTCAGGGACCGGTTGCTTCTTCGATCAGGGCGATGATCGTCTCGGTGGCTCCGGTCGCGTCCACAACGCTCCAGCCCCGGGCTCGGGCGAGTTCCAGGTATGCGGCCCGGCTGCTGCGCAGAAAGTCCCGCGACTCGAGATCCTCTCCGCGAGTGAGGATTCGTTCGTGGGCGGTCTCGACCGGAACGTCGAGAACGACCACGGCGTCCGGGTGCAGCAACGTGGCCGACGCCCACGGCAGGACGCAGCCCGGTGGCAGGCCTCGGACCTTTCGTAGCACCAGTTGGCACACCAGGTGACGGTCGATGACCACCAGCCCGTCCCGGCGCCCGGCCCGGGCCTGGGACACCAGGACGTTGATGGTGCGCACCACTGTCTCCACCCGGTCCGCCCAGGACACAGGAAGTTCTAGCCCCACCCGTGCCGAGGTGCGCGCCAGCCAGCGGCGACCGGACCGGTTGCGCAGCACCACCGCCGGCCGGCCTGACTTCCGCTCCGCTGCGGCCAGTGCCGCGGCCGTGGTTGTCTTCCCGGCTCCGTCGATGCCCAGCAACACGATTCGTCGGACGCGGCGAACCCGGGCGCCACTGGCCCGCTGCCCCCGTCTTGCCCGCTCGGTATGACTACCGTCTTCGCCTGCAGAGGACGCGGCGTGGTCGGGGCCTCGTGGCACTGGCCACCGGGGGCCCATCACCGGCTGAGGTTCCCCGGGTGCCGGGGGGCGGACCGCAGTGGCATCTTGGGCCGGATGGCCATCTGGTGTACTGCGAGGACGATCAAAGTCATGAACACCAGCTCACCGCTGGTCTCAAGCAACGCCAACGCGGTGCCCGCCAGAGGTGGGACGTGGGGTTCCACGATGACGTGCAACTGATCGACACCCACGCCGAACATTGCCAGAAATGCGACCAGTCCGGCCAGCAGCCAGAAGTCTCCCCGTGCGTACCTCGGGGCCCGGAGGTGGCCGATTACCAGGACGATGCCCAGCACAAAGGCCATTGCCGCCCAGACCAGGAGTTCCCCGAGGTCCTGGGGCCAAAGACCTGCGACTGCGGGCAGACCAAGAGCTGAGACGAGCACGGCTCCGCCACGTTCGTGGATCTGCAGCAGGTCATCGACGGTGATGGCGAGGATGACCAGTGCCCAGACGCCGTACACCGCGGCGTGCCTGGTGATCCACAGGAAGAGCAACATGATCGTCGCGGCGACGAGTTGAACGTGGCCCAGGATCTCGATGTGCGATTCGTCGTAGTCACCGTTCCACGCGGGGCGGGAGAATATCGGATGAGACGGTTCGTGCGGCTCGTCCACGAACAAATGGATCAGATTGCCCAGGAGTAACAGCAGATTCAGGATGAGGAGTGTGGTGCGCGCCATCCATACCTGTTGCGTGGGATCCAACGCCTCGGGTTCCCGAACCTGCTGCTGGGGATCCCCGCCGTCATCGGTGGGACCGGCCCCGTCGCGCGGGCTGTTGTGGACGGGGGTGATGGCGGTTTTTCTCGAGGACGGGGTCGACAAGCGTATCGCCTCCATAGTAGTTCAGGGGGATCTGCCACGGCTGTCCCCTCGAGGGCGGCGGCGAGTCCGCCAGTCGGCTCATGACTTCGAGCAGGTCTGACCACGCCGTTCTCGGTCAGTGACCGCGACCCGGTCCACTCACAGCTCACCGTGGGCCGGTGTTGCGCGTCGTGGGCGCGCCGGGCGCAGTTCCACCCATGTCCGTGCACGGAAGTAGCACGGGGGATGGAGTGTCGGATCAACCGTGGTGTTGAACGCCGATCCTAGCAACATCGATGGACCATGATGGCAACCACTACCAAGTTCGGGTGCCTTCATCGATATGTCCTGGTTAGACCACTATCGCGGCCTGATCCACAAAGAAGATGTCTACAAAACTTAGCGCAGCCCACCCCAGCTACCAGCCCGAACCTGGATCGGTGGATCGAGGCCAAGTGCGGGTCAGGTATCTACGCGCTGGCCTATTCAGCGGGTTGAACCTCGCTCTCGACAACCCACTTGTGATTCGTCATTTTCATCCCGCCCGCCTCCACGTCCACCATGTAAACGGTCTCATCGGTGGAGCTCTCGATCGTGGCTTCCGCCCCCTGCATCCCGGCCATGTGGTCGGCAGTCAGGACGACCT
>NZ_JAUNPE010000087.1 GCF_030536815.1 Kocuria sp. | reverse complement strand
GCTCGGCGAAAGCATCCGCCAGACGGACAACTCCCTGCTCGACGAATGGGAGAAGCTCGCTGCAGGCGAAGAATCCCCCATGGGAACCAGCGCGGATTCCCTTGAGGAACTTGTGGAGGAACAACCTGAGGGCGTTACCAGAAACCCTCGGGCCTTCCGGGTCATGGTCCGCAATGCGCTGTTCCAGCGCGTGGAACTTTTCGCCCAGGAAAAGGAGAAGGTCCTCGGTGCCCTGGACGAAGGCACGGGCTGGGATCGCGATCGCTGGGCGGATGCCATGGACGCCTATTTCGGCGAATACGACGACATTTACACGGACGCCCAGTCCCGCGGCCCGGCGCTGATTCGAATCAATGAGAAGCCCGAGGGACTCAGCGGGTACTGGACCGTGGCCCAGGTTTTCGACGATCCCGACGGCAACCATGACTGGGGGATCAATGCCCGCATCGATCTGGCCGCCTCGGACGGGGAAGGCTTCCCCGCGGTGCTGGTCGACAACGTGGGCAATATCGCCGAAACGGGTCGTGACTGAAGCACACCTCAGCATATGCAGTTATCAACGCATAAGTGAGTTCTATGCAGTGAGAACCGCATGTAGCATAACGGCAAGCGGACGGACAGCGAGGAGGGCACCGTGTACGCACTGACCGTGGACCGCAGGGGATCACGCGAGGATCCCGAGTCCCTGGCCATGCTCGAACACCGCGACCGCTTCCGGAGCTCTTTTCCGGGGGCAGTCCTCGGCTGGCAGATCAGCGCCGGAGACGAACTGCAAGCACTCTATGACGAGCCGCAGTGCGTCCTGGACGTGGTGCTCGCCCTGGCGGATGAGCAGGAGTGGCACGTCGGTCTGGGCATCGGACACGTGGACACCCCGCTCCCGGAGAACGTCAACGAGGCCACCGGTCAGGCCTTCGTATCCGCCCGAGAAGCCGTGACCGCTTCCAAAGACACTGGCTACCCCGCCGTGCGCGGCTCCGACTGGGCAACCCACGCGGAAGCCGTCCTCAGCCTGGCCTGTGCCGTGCGGGAACGTCGGACCGAGACGGCCAAGCAGGCCACCGTTCTGGCCCAGCAGGGATTCACCCAGCAACGGATTGCCCAGGAGTTGGACATTGCGCAGTCCTCGGTGTCCCGCCGGTTGTCCTCCGCGCTGTGGAGCCAGGAGCAGGCCGTGCACCCGACGGTTCTCACGTTCCTGGAACTGGCCAACGAGCACCCGGAGGCCCCGTGAAAATCTCCCGAATTTTCCTGGACGCGGTTCTCCCGGCTGCTTTGGTCGTGACCGCTTTTGTGTGGACCGCGGTGGCCGGTACGGCTCCCCGTGAAGTGGCCTATCCGGCACTCCTGGTAGCAGGAACACTCTCCGGGGACCTCGTGGTGCGGTGGGTGTTCAATTTGGCGGACGTGTCCCACGAGCGACCCACCCCCGGTCCCGATCCGTGGAACGGTCAGGATCCGCCCCCTGAGCCGGTGACTCCACCGTTGCGCGGCGGTTTGGTGATCGGTTTCCTGGAACGCGCTGCCACCATTGCCTCCCTACTCACCGGCCACGTGGCCGGCATCGGCGTGGTCGTGGCCGTCAAGGGCCTGGCCCGGTACGGTGAATTCACCAATGCACGGCAACGCGAGCAGTTCATCATCGGCACCCTGGCTTCGCTGTTGTGGGCCGCACTCTTCGCCGCCGCGGCCCTGTGGTGCACCACGGACCCCGGGCCGTTCGCCGCCTGGCGCTAATACCCACCCATGAAAACGACGCCGCCCGCGCACCTGAGGTGCGCGAGCGACGTCGTTAATGTGGCGGCCTACTCAGACCGTCTTCGATCCATCAGCGGACCGAGCTCGAGCCTCCGGACGAGTGGCCTTCAGGACCGTTGCCGTCCGCGGCCTTACCGGTGGGCTGCACCGTGGCCGTGGGGGCTGCCGATTCCACATCCTCCTGGTTCAGATCCGGGGACGGGGTCTTGACCTCGCCCGTGGATTCGAACTCGCTCTGCTGGCCGTGCACGGTCTCCACCATCTTGCGGAACTTTGCGCGGGAGTCGATGAGATCTTCCTTGTGCTTCTCCGAGATCTTGGGGAACTGCTGGGTGAGTTCCGCGATCTTGGTGGAAATGCGGTTACGATCCTCGGCGGGCGCGTCCTTGGGCAGAGCCAGGTACTTCTCTGAGAGGTCCTGGGTCTTCTGAATGATCCGCAGGGCACGACCCTTAGGGCTGAACAGAGATGCCAGGACAGTGATGACCAGGATCGAAATGATCACGGTCAGGGAGGTACCAATGCCGATCTCGGCGACCGGAACGTGCTGACCATCGTTGATGAACGAGAGGGTGTTCTCGTGCAGTGCGTGCAGCATCAGCTTGATACCAATGAACAGCAGGATGAGCGAGAGGCCCCACGACAGGTAGATCAAGCGATCCAGCAGGCCGTCGATCAGGAAGTACAACTGGCGCAGACCCATGAGTGAGAACGCCGTGGCCGTGAACACGATGTACGGTTCCTGCGTCAGGCCGAAGATCGCGGGGATGGAGTCCAGCGCGAAGAGAATGTCCGTGCCGCCGATCGCCACCATGACCAGCAGCATGGGGGTCATGACCTTCTTGCCGTTCTCGATGGTGAACAGCTTGTCGCCGTCGTAGTAATCCGTGGTCGGCAGGAGCTTCTTGGCCAACCGCACCACAAAGTTGTCGGCCTCGTCCGATTCCGAATCCGTGACTTCGCCCTTGATGAGCTTACCGGCGGTGTAAATCAGGATCAGGCCGAACAGGTAGAACACCCACGAGAAGGCGTTGATCGCCGCGGCGCCAATGAAGATGAACACGGTACGGGCGATCAGCGCGAACACGATGCCGAACAGCAAGACCTTCTGCTGATCAGCGCGCGGCACCTTGAAGGACGCGATGATGATCAGGAAGACGAACAGGTTGTCGACCGAGAGCGCCTTCTCGGTGATGTAACCGCCGTAGTACTCCGCCGTGAGCTGCAGGCCGTCCATCCACAGGATGACCAAGCCGAAGAGCAGGGCAATACCTACGTACACGGCCGACCAAATCGCGGCCTCTTTGATGGTGGGCTCGTGCGGTTTCCGCACGTGGAAGAAGAAGTCGTAGGCCAGCAGGCCCAAAATCAATGCAAGGGTGATGCCCCATTGCAGGCCGGTAATTTCCATGTGTCAGCACTTTCCGTTGAGAGATCCGGATGATTACCGTGGGTCTCTCCACCGACCGGTGCTCGGTCGACTCACCTGTGACAGTGGTCTTGGCACCATGAGTGATCGGTTGCTGCGCCCGGAGTGACAACTTTGCCGCTCGTGCTGACGTTCACAGCTCTTAGGGATACTCCCCCACGTTTGATGGTTCGACTTAGTTTACACAGCTCGCCCAGCAGGTCAGGCGTGGCCCGCATCCTTCATGCGGCGCAGTTCCTTCTTGAGATCCGACAATTCGTCACGCAGCCGGGCGGCAAGTTCGAACTGCAGCTCGGCGGCCGCGTTACGCATTTGTTCGCTCAATTGCTCGATGAGCTCCACGAGATCCTCCGCGGGTGCCGCCTGCACGCCGTCTCGCAACAGCTTCGATTCGGCCTTGGACGCGGCTTCGCGCTGAGACTCGGACGCGCTCTTCTTCTTGCCGCCCTTGATGGGAGCGGTGTGATCGTTGGCGGCCGCTCGCTGAGCCAGGAGCGTGCGCGTGTCCTCGTCCTCGCGGGCCAATTGATCAGTGATGTCCGCAATCCGCTTACGCAGTGGTTGCGGGTCGATCCCGTGTTCCTTGTTGTAGGCCACTTGGATCTCACGCCGGCGATTGGTTTCCTCAATGGCTGTTTCCATGGAATCCGTGATCCGGTCCGCGTACATGTGCACCTCACCGGAGACGTTACGTGCGGCACGGCCGATCGTCTGGATCAGTGACGTGGTGGAGCGCAGGAAGCCTTCCTTGTCAGCGTCGAGAATGGCCACGAGCGAGACCTCCGGCAGGTCCAGACCCTCACGCAGCAGGTTGATACCCACCAGAACGTCGAAGGTACCCATGCGCAGGTCCCGTAGTAGTTCCACGCGCTTGAGCGTGTCCACATCCGAGTGCAGGTACTGAACCCGGATCCCGTGTTCCATCAAGTACTCGGTGAGATCTTCGGCCATGCGCTTGGTGAGCGTGGTGACCAGCACACGCTCGTTGCGTTCCACGCGCAGTTCGATCTGCTCCAGAAGGTCATCGATCTGCCCCTTGGTCGGCTTGACCACAACCTGGGGGTCCACGAGCCCGGTGGGACGAATGATTTGTTCGACCACGGATTCCACCTTGGCCATCTCGTACTTGCCGGGTGTGGCGGACATGTACATGGTCTGGCCGATGCGTTCCAGGAACTCGTCGAACTTCAGCGGCCGGTTGTCCATGGCGGACGGCAAACGGAACCCGTGTTCCACCAGAGTGCGTTTACGTGACATGTCGCCCTCGTACATGCCACCGATCTGCGGCACCGTCACGTGGGACTCGTCAATGATGAGCATGAAGTCATCCGGGAAGTAGTCGAGGAGACAGTGGGGCGCGGAACCGCGTGGACGACCGTCAATGTGCAGCGAGTAGTTCTCGATGCCGTTGCAGTAGCCCATCTGCTCCATCATTTCGAGGTCATAGGTGGTGCGCATGCGCAACCGCTGGGCCTCGACGAGCTTGTTCTGGGATTCCAGTTCTTGGAGCCGGTTCTGCAGTTCGTTCTGGATGGTTTCCACGGCCCGCGCCATCCGTTCCGCACCCGCCACGTAGTGGGACGCCGGGAAGACGTACATTTCCTGTTCTTCGTTGACGATCTCCCCCGTCAACGGATGCAGCGTGTAGATCGATTCGATCTCGTCCCCGAAGAATTCGATCCGGATCGCCAGCTCTTCGTACATGGGGATGATTTCCACGGTGTCACCGCGCACGCGGAACGTGCCACGGTGGAAATCGACGTCGTTACGGGCATACTGCATGTTCACGAATTGACGCAGCAGGTCGTCACGGTCCATCTCCTGCCCCACGGCCAGGGTGACCATCTGCTTGACATACTCCTCCGGAGTACCCAGGCCGTAGATGCAGGACACTGTGGACACCACCACGGTGTCCCGGCGGGTCAGGAGTGAATTGGTGGCCGAGTGCCGCAGTCGCTCGACCTCCTCGTTGATGGAGGAGTCCTTCTCGATGAAGGTGTCCGTCTGCGGAACGTACGCCTCGGGCTGGTAGTAGTCGTAGTACGAGACGAAGTACTCGACGGCGTTATTGGGCAGCAGGTCGCGCAACTCGTTGGCCAGCTGTGCGGCCAGCGTCTTGTTCTGCACGAGAAGCAGTGTGGGTCGCTGGACCGCCTCGATCAGCCACGCAGCGGTGGCCGACTTACCGGTGCCCGTGGCGCCCATCAAGACGACGTCTTTTTCGCCACCCTGAATACGTTCGGTCAGTTCCGCAATGGCCTTGGGCTGATCGCCCGCGGGCTGGAACTCGGAGACCACTTCGAAGGGGGCGACGACGCGATTGATTTTCTGAGCCAGCGACATGCCCCCAGAATACGCGCCACCTCCGACAGGCTAACTGCCCTGTAACCGCCACCATTCATCGACCTGACGGACGAGGTCCTGGACCCTGCCGGAATTGTCGAACACGGTGGTTGCAGCGGCCCGCCGTTGCTCGTCCGTGGCCTGCGCAGCGATCCGCCTCCGGGCGTCGTCGTCGGCCATCCCCCGGTCGGTGACCATTCGACGCACCCGCTCCTCGACCGGCGCCTCGACCACCAGAACCTGGTCCATGTCCGAGTGCTGGCCGGTCTCCACGAGCAGCGGCATGTCGTAGACGATCACCGACCCGGGCGCGGCGGCCTCGATCAAACGTGCCGTTTCTTCGCGGACCATGGGGTGAATGATGCCGTTGAGGGCTTCAAGTTGAACTTGATCGTTGAACACGATGTTGGCGAGTTCTTGCCGGAGAAGCTCACCCGTTGTCGGATCGATCACCGCATCGCCAAAGTGTTCGCGAATGGCACTGTGACCCCGTTCCCCTGGTTGTTGGAGATTGCGGGCGATGGCATCCGCGTCGATCACCACGGCACCCAGCTCGCCGAGGCGCCGCGAGACGGTGGACTTACCGGAGGCTATCCCACCGGTCAGACCCACCGTCATCACGGAATGATCCCCGGCCTTGATGTTGCGATCACTCACGTGCGGCATCCTTTCCCCCGACGATCTCCGGAACGGCCGGCACCACATACTCATCCCAGATCCGCCGGACCTGGGCGCGGAGGTACTCGTTGTCGCCATCGTTAGTCACGACCTCGTCCGCGATCTCGCGGCGCTCGTCGTCGCTGCTCGAATCGTCGACGCGGTCCCAGGCTTCTTCGCGAGTCATGCCCGTTTCCTGGACCATGCGCTGCACGCGGATGTCGGCGGGAGCCTCGACGGCAATGACCACGTCGAACCGTTCCGATTGACCGGATTCCACCAGGTCGCGGACATCCTGGACGAGCACGGTGTCCGGGCCCGCGCGACGGCCGCGGTGACGGGATTCCTCCCGCACCAGCGGCAGCACGAGTTCGTTGATCCGGTCACGGGCCGTCTCGTTGTTCGACTTCAGGTCGGTGAGCGCAGCCAGGTCCACGGAACCGTTCGGTGCCATGACCGTGTCCCCGAACATCCGGGCGATCTCGGCGTGGGCCTCGGTGCCCGGGCGCAGCACATGGGCCCAGATTTCGTCATTGTCCACCACGGTGGCACCCAGATCCTCGAAGGCCTGGGCCACGGTGGTCTTACCCGCCGAGTAGCCACCGATCAGGGCCATTTGCAGAACTGGCTGGCCTTCCTTTTCACGCTGCCAGTGCCACGTACGGGGCTGGTGGGTATTGTGCTCGGGTTCCGTCCCCACCTCGTACTCGGGACGCATGACATAGTCGTCGACCGCAGTGGAACCTTCACGTGCCCGTCGGTGGTACTCCTCAACGGGAAGCACCTGCTTCCACTGCCGCGTTCGGATGGGTTTCGCCGTTCCCGCGTCCTCCCGAATCGCTTGGAACAACATGAACGCTTGTAAGAGGGACATCAGCATGACGGGGGCACCGATCACGATGATCACTTCCTGCAGAGCGGCAAGTCCACCCTCGCCCGAGGTCGTGATGATGGCCGCGCACACGGCACCGACGGACAGCGCCCAGAAAACACGCTGTCGTCGGGGCCCTTGGTCCTCATAACCCGATGCCATCGAGTCCATCACCAAGGCGCCCGAGTCGATGGAGGTGATGAAGAAGATCGTAATGACTACCAGTGCAAGGACCGCCGTGGCTTCGAAGAAGGGGAAGTTCTGCAGCAACTGGAACAGGGCCGCTTCCACGTTGCCCTCTTCGACGATCGTTTCGGTCATGGACCGTTCCGTGCCTTCGGCGCGATCGATCTGGAAGGCACTCAAGCCGTAGATCGCCATCCAGATCACCACGAACACTGACGGCACGCCCAGCACACCGACCACGAACTGACGAATGGTGCGGCCTCGCGAGATCTTGGCCACGAACATGCCCACGAAGGGCGCCCAGGTCACCGTCCACGCCCAGTAGAAGACCGTCCAGTCACCCGACCATTCGCCGTTGCCGAACGTGTCATTGAAGAAAGCCAACGTGGGCAGCGCGTTGAGGTAACTGCCCGCAGATTCGACCATTCCACGCATGAGAGACATGCTGGCGCCGGCCATCAGAATGAAAACGAGCAACGCCACGGCCGCCACGATGTTGATGTAGGACAGCCGCTTCACACCCTTGTCCATACCCGCAATCACGGAGGCGAGACCCACCGCAGTGACCACGGCGATGATCGCGGCCTGGATCCAGCCGGCCATGGGAATGCCGTACACGTAGTTCATGCCACTGTTGATCTGCATGGCACCCAGACCCACGGAGACGCCCAGCCCGAACACCGTAGCCACAATCGCCATGATGTCGATGGCCTTGCCGATCGGGCCGTGAATGCCGTCGCCCAGTAGAGGCTGGAAGGCGGACGACACTCGCGGGGGTAGCTTCCGCTTGTACGTGAAATAGCCGAACGCCAACCCGGGGACAATGAAGATGCCCCACATGTGCAACCCGAAGTGGAAGTTCGAGATGTTCAACGCTTCCACCGCGGCCTGATCCGAGAACGGCTCCGTGCCGTACATGGGCGGATTCGCGTAGTGGTTCATGGGCTCCGCGACGCCCCAGAACATAAGGACCGCGCCGAGGCCCGCCGCGAACAGCATGCCGAACCAGGCGATGCCCGAGTACTCGGGTTCGGAATCGTCGTCGCCTATTCTGAGGCGCCCGTACCGGCTGAGCGCGAGACCGATGGCAAAAATGACCATGGCCGTGACACTGAACGTGAAGAACCAGCCGGCCTGGTACCGCAAGGCGTTGGAGACGGTGCCGAAGAACCCCTGCACCTGCGTCGGAAAGAGTCCCATCGCCGCCGTGAACAGGACGATCAGTCCGGCAGATATGAAAAAGATGGAGGGTGTGGTTCTCAGGCCTAGTCGATCGTGCAAGCGATTGAGCATGTTCCATGACTTCCGAATTGGCGGAACCGCCCGTGATTTCCCTCACGGGCGGTAGATCACGGTCCTCAACTGTACCGACCAGTTTTTTGGCAGCCCCTATTGGCGCACCGGCAACGGAGACCGTTACTTGTTCGTAACGTTCCGTTGTCCCTCTGTCACGGAGCGGTCCGAGTTCGGCCGAGCCCTTCTCTCACGCCCGGGCGGAATGCGACGAACAGCCAGATACCGTTCACGATCACCAAAATGATTCCGGGCAGTCCGAGCAACAGATTTCCCGGTGCCACTATCGCGGACAAGGCCGCATGGATGAGGCCGACGGTTGCGAAGACTGCACCTGCGTACCAGCCTTCGCGCAGTCGCTTGCGCAGCGGAATGTACACGGCCAGGTACATGCCGACCAGCAGAATCAAACCGACCACGGCCCCGACCCAGTACGCGCTCTCGGGTGGTGCGCCGAACGGTGCGTCCTCGAACGCTCGATGGGTGATCTGGCCGGTGACGATGTTGGTCAGGATGGTCGTGAGGTACAAGACGCCGGAGACGATGGTCAGTGTCAGCAGTGTCCTCACGTGTTTGTCGACCTCGGGGTCGATCTGTCTGTTGCGTGCCGATGAACCCTGGGTTTCCGCACGCCGTATTGTCTCGCTCATGGTCGGTACCGCTTTCTCCAGTGCTCTTGCACGACATGTTCCTCCCCGGGACGCCGTGATACAAGACACACGAGAAAGCTTCTCAGTAGTAACCTTGTACGGCTGATCCGGCATCCGCCTCTGACCGCGCCCTAGACTGAAGTACATGCCCAGCGACCCGAACGTCTCCTACACGGTGC
>NZ_JAUNPE010000240.1 GCF_030536815.1 Kocuria sp. | reverse complement strand
CGGGCAATGGAGCCCACGAAAATGGGCATGGCCACCAGGATGGCGGTCTGGCCGGGGGTCAGTGACATTTCCCCGGCGTAGCGCTTGGACAGCGGACCCACAATGGTCCACGCCCAGAAACCCACGGTGGACGCCAGGGTGGCCAGGATGAGGTTCCTGAGTTGACCCTGTTTCAAGTTCGGTGCCGCTGAGGCGGCTTCAACGGAGGACATGACGCTCCTTCTGGGAGGTGGTGGGCCTGAGTCGGGAGGCGCTCCGGCGGGAACGCCTCCCGGTCCGAGGGGTGCTTACTTGACGCGCGTGGAACCGGAACGCTCACGAGGCGGCCGGGTGCGGCGTCGTCCGCTGTCCCGGTCGTGGGTGCCAATGGGTTCCCACCCGCGGCGCACCGGGGCGGAGCCGGCGCGGGGGCTGGAACCGCGCGTGCGGTAAACGATGTACGGGCGGAACAGGTAATGCAGCGGTGCGGTGAAGGCGTGCACCAGTCGGGTGAACGGCCAAATCGCGAACAACGCCATGCCCCACAGCACGTGGACGTGGAACGAGGTGGACGCCGCTGCCATGGCTCCGACGTCCGGCTGCAGGATCCACAGCGAACGGAACCACGGGGACACGGTTTCCCTGTAGTCCACGGTGTTCGGGTCGAACACGGCCAGCACGGTGGTGGCCAGGCCGGCCAGGATTGCACCCAACAGCATGACGTACATGAACTTGTCGTTGCCGGTGGTGGCCATGAAGACGGGGCCGGTGCGGCGGCGCCGAACGATCAACATCACGATGCCCACCAGGGTGCCCACACCGGCCACGGTGCCGATGGACAGCGCCAGCAAGTGGTACGCGTGCTGGGACAAGCCCACGGCCTCGGTCCATGACTTGGGAATCACCAGGCCCATGATGTGCCCCGCGAGCACCGCCAGGATGCCGAAGTGGAACAGCGGGGAGGCAATTCGCAGCAGCCTGGATTCATAAAGCTGGGACGAGCGGGTGGTCCACCCGAACTGGTCGTACTTGTAACGCCAGATCAGCCCACCGACGAGAACGGCCATCACCACGTACGGCAATACTCCCCACAGCAGGGTGTCGAGAATGTTCACTGGTTTCCTCCGGTCATGGGCAGGAGTCGGGGGTCGTAGGCGTCCAGGCCCACGGATTCGGTGGGCGGACCGTAACCGGCCATGCGCGCCACGGCGGATTCGTCTGCCGGGGACGGTCCCGGCAGCGTGGAGCACACCAGTTCCACCACGCACGCGTGGGGCAGGTTGTCGCGCACCAGCGCGAGCCGCAACAGCTCCAGTGACGGCCGGTACCGCTGCAACAGGTCGAAGCCGTCCTCCGGCGAGACGCGGGCGGCGAATTCGAGCACCACGGGCAGGTGGTCCGGCAGTTCCTCGTCCCCGAACACACACCCGTGGGCGCGGTACACCTGCTTGAACGCGGAGAGCGCTTCGCCGCGGCGGCGCGTGTCACCGTCCGTCCAGTACGTCAGGTGCAGGCTGTGGCGGCGCGAAAGATCGTATTCCTGGACGTAGTCGCCCTGGATCTCATTCAGATCACTGTCGCGCAACCACCGGGTCAGGGGTTCGACGGCGCTCGGGGCCACCCCGACCTCGGCCAGGGCCTCCTCGAGTACGGGCAGCTCATCGATCAGCTCCCGATCCGGGTAGCCCAGCAGTACCGCGGCCGCTTGCCGGATGACCGCCGAGCGCTGCGGATGACGGTCCCGGTACTCGGGAACGTCCACGGTGCCCTTGGTGGCCTTACCCAGGAGAGTGGAGAGCAACCCCATCATCGACCCCCACTGGCACCGGCGGTGCCCTGATCAGGACGAGAACCCGAGTTCTCCGCGGTGGTCGACATACTTGCCGCGTCCTCCTGATTCCGGGCGGGGAACAACCCGTCCGGGCTGCCGTTGCCGTCCCAGTTGAGCAGGTTCACGCGACCGGCCAGTTGCTCGTTACCCGTGGGGTCATCCCCCATTTGACGCGAGCGCAGCGCCTGGAAGTTCTCCACGGCCACCGGCATCGGACGGCCCGAGGCCTCACCGAACACACCGGTCTGACCCATGCCGGGTCCGCCGTCCACATCCAGCGAACAGCCGATCTCTTCCAGGTTGTGGGCGTCCTCCACGTGGGCCGCGGGAATTACGTAGCGCTCGTCGTACTTGGCAATCGCCATGAGACGGTACATCTGCTGGATTTCAGAACCGGTCATGCCCACGGCCTCCGCAATGGACTCGTCAGGTTCGTCACCCAGGGTGATGTTGCGCATGTAGGCGCGCATCGCGGCTAGCTTGCGCAGCACATTGGTCACGAGCTCTGTGTCACCGGCGGTGAACAGCTCGGCGAGGTACTCCACCGGGATGCGCAGACTCTCGATGGCACCGAACAAGTTCTCCGGGTCCTCGCCGTCGTGGCCCTGTTCCTTGAGCAGATCCACGATGGGAGACAGCGGCGGCACGTACCAGACCATGGGCATGGTGCGGTACTCGGGGTGCAGCGGCAGCGCCACGCGCAGTGTCTTGGCCAGCGCGTACACCGGTGACTTGCGAGCGGCGTCGAGCCAGTCCTCCGGGATGCCCTCCTGACGAGCGGCGGCAACGACCTC
>NZ_JAUNPE010000086.1 GCF_030536815.1 Kocuria sp. | reverse complement strand
ATGGAATCGCGGTACGCGCCCAGCAGGTTGGCCACCAGCTCGTCCATGCGCGCCTTGGCCACGGGCGGGAAGTGCTCCTGCACGTACAGCTCGCCCACGGCCTCGCCCAGCGCGCCGTTGACCAGGGCCACGCCGCGCTTCCAACGGTCCTTGAGCTGCGGGGTCCCGGAAAGCACGGTCCCGTAGAACGCGAAGTTCTCGTTCACGAACGCTTCCGGCAGGTACGACGCCCGCGCGGAGACCACGTGCCACCGGGCCCAGGACTTCCAGGCGGGCAGCAGCTCGTCCGTGATCAGCCCGTCCAGACCCGTGAAGAAGCTGGGCTGGGCATTGACCACGGTGGCCAACTGATCCTCGGTGAGTCCCACACCCAGCAGCACGGAGTACCAGTCCAGGCGTGAGACCTGCCCGGCCAGCTCCGTGAAGGTCATGGGGTTGTACATCTTGGTCAGGTCACGCACGGTGACCTTGTCCCAGTGGTGGGAGGCGATGCGCGTCTCGAGGTCCAGCACGGCCTGAGCCTGCTCGGCGGCGTCCTCGAAGCCCGCGAGCGAGAGCATCTTCTCCACGTGAGCCACGTACTTCTCGCGGATCTCCCGGTACTGGTCCTCGCGGTAGTACTCCTCGTCCGGCAGGCCCAGTCCGGACTGCCCCACGAACACCAGGTTGCGTTGCGGATCGCCGGGATCGGAGTCGAGATCGATGTCCAGGGCCCCGCCGATGCCACGGCGCAAGGATGTCCCGAACCAGCGCGAGAGGGACTCCGCGGTATCCACGGCCTCGACCGCGTCCAGGTCCTCGCGCAGCGGCTGCGTTCCAAGTGCTTCGATGCGTTCGGTGTCCATGAAGGAGGCGTAGAGCAAGGCGATCTTCTGCTCGGAACTTTGCCCCGCGGCGTCGTCCTCCGTGTCCGGCTTGGCCTGCGTGATGATGGTCCGCACGGCCTCCTCGGCCTGATCGCGCAGCTCAATGAAGGCGCCCGTGGTGGCCTTGTCATCGGGGATGGTGGTGTTGGCCAGCCAGGTCCCGTTCACAAAGCGGAACAAGTCGTCCTGGGGGCGCACGGAGCGGTCGAATGCTTGCAGATCAAACACGGAAGAGGTCATGGAGCCACGCTACTGAACCGCGGTGACGCGCACTACAGGGCCCCCGACCTGTTCCCGGAGGGCAGAAAGGGTCGGCCCGTGAATAGCCGCCGCTCACCGCCTCACATGGCGCCGCTCGTTAGTTGTCCTGCTCCTCTTCCTCATCCGCAACGGTGGCCTCGGAGATGCGTTCCCCACGGCGCTCGGCCATGAGCAGCTCCCACGTGCGGATCAATCGGGGCAGGGTGATGATCACCAGCCCGCCCACCATGTTCAACGGGATCACCCACGCGAACCACACGAACCAGTCCGTGTAGGAGTAGTCCCAGCCGGCGTGCATGGCACCGAACATGACAATGGAGTTCAACGCCCCGTGAAGCATGCCCATACCCACCACCAGCAGGCCGCCGATGAGCGAGATGATCGCCGTCATGACGTCGTCACCCGAGCCCTGCTGCATGCGCGTCATGAGCGTGATGGTGGAACCGGCCAGCAAGGCCAGACACGCGGTCTCGAACGTCAGGCCGTTTTCCACGTAGCCCGTGGAGAGCTTGAGCAGGGAATCCGTCATGTCCGGGAACGCGGCCACCACGACCCACATGAATGCCCAGCCACCGGCCAGATTGGTCAGCAGAGTCACGACCCACAGCCGCACCAGCAACAACCATGAGCCGTGACCCGCCACCACGGCATTGATGGGCAGCAGGAAATCTTCGGTGAACAACTCCGAGTGGGCAAGTCTCAGGGCCAGCAACCCGATGCCGAACGCAATGCCCGCCAGGAGCTTGGAGCCGGTGGCCTCCATGACGGCCATCATGGCCAGAATGCCCAGGCCCACGTCTATGCCGCCGAACAAACCCGTGACGATCAACGCCCGCCACGTGCGGTGCAATCGGTCGGTGCCCTCTTGCACCGTGTTCTGGAATTCCTGCACCAACTCGTCCTCAAGAGGCTGATCGGTGCGCCCGGAGGCCCGGCGTTTGGTTTCACTGCTCGACTGGTCGGACATGAACAAAGCGTAAGTGACCATATCCCTCCCACGAACCACCAGGGGCGGACGCCGCCTCAGCCCTTGCCGGTGAACTCCGGCTTGCGCTTCTCCTGGAACGCGGCGAATCCTTCCGCGTAATCCTCGGTGGAGCACAGTGCGGCCTGCGCCTTGTTCTCCGCGGCCATGGAATCCCACAGGCCCACCTTGGCATCGCGCACCTGCGCCACGAGCTTCTTGGACGCCACGTACGCCTGGGTTGCGCCCGCGGCCGCCTTGGACACGCGCTGCATGGTGAAGTCCAGCAGGTCCTCGGCGGGGACGGCGCGTGAGAACAGGCCCGCCGCGACCGCTTCCGCGCCCTTCATCATTTCGGCCGTGTAAATCAGATCCAGGGTGCGGTGGGCGCCGAGGCGTTCGGTGAACAGCGCGTGCCCGCCCGAATCGAGCGTGGCTCCCAGGTTGGCGAACGGCGATCCGATGGTCGCGTCCTCGGCCACGTAGACCACGTCCGTGGCAATGGCCAGCCCCAGCCCCACACCCAGGCATGCACCCTGCACGGCGGCGAACGTGGGTGCCGGGAAGGTGGACATCTGCCGCAGCAGCGGCTGGACCTTGCCGCTCAGGTACGCGTCCGTGTCATCGGTGGCCGGGTCCACCCGGGAGATGTCGCGTCCCGCGCAGAACGCACGGCCCTCACCGCGCAGCACCAGCGCACGCACCCCGGCCCGCTCGGCTTCCGTGTACGCCTGCGCCAGCTCGTCCAGCGCGGCCTCGTCCAGCGAGTTCAGCTTCTTGGGGGCGTTGAGCACCACGTGGGCAACGTTGTCCTCGATGGTCAGGTCAATCATGGGGTTCTCCTTGCGGTTCGGTTCCTAGACCCGATCTCGACCGTGGCGAGCGGGCACATACGACGACGACGCCGCGCGGGTTGCACTGGTCCCGGCGCGGCGTCGTCGTCAAGCGAATGAACTCAGGCGTCGAAGTCGACGCTCAGTTCCTTGGAGGTGGGGCGGGTCTGGCAGGTCAGCACGTAACCGGCGTCCACCTCGTCCTTCTCGAGCGCGAAGTTCTCCTCCATCTCGAACTCGCCGCCGGTCACCCTGGCGCGGCACGTGCCACACACACCACCGGCGCACGCGAAGGGAACGTCCGGGCGAACGCGCAGCGCGGCATTGAGGACGGTCTCGCGGGCGGACATCGGGGAGTCCACCTCGCCGCTGGCGCCGTCCAGGTTGAAGGTGATCTTGTAGTTGTCGCCCTTGGGGTCGGCCTTGACCACGCGGCCCTGCTGGCCCTGCGGCGCGGCAGGCTTGCCCGTGGTGAACAGCTCGAAGCGCACCTTGGACTCGTCCACACCGCGTTCACTGAGGGTGTCGCGGCACATCTGGACCAGCTCGAACGGGCCGCACAGGAACCACTCGTCCGCGGAGTTCACCTGGATCACGTGATCCAACAGCTCCTCCAGCTTGTCCTGGTCGATACGACCGGACATCAGCGGGGAAATCCGCTGCTCACGCGAAAGCACGTGGTGAATGGCCACGCGGGAGGGGTACTTGTCCTTGAGGTCACCCAGCTCCTCGGCGAACATCACGTCCATCGAGGAACGGTTGGCGTAAACCAGGTCCATGGACGCCGTGTCCGAGGCGCGCAGGATCGCGCGGGCAATCGACATGATGGGGGTGATGCCGGAACCGGCGGCAAAGGCCACCAGGTGAACGTTCTTGTTCTTGGCCACCTCCTGGCGCGCCACCTCCTCCGGGTTGTTCATGGAGGTGATGTTCACCCTGGACGTGAAGGCACCCTGCGGGTTCATCACGTCCAGGACGTCGCCGGCCTTGAGCTGCTCGTTGGCCCACGTGGAGAACACGCCGCCCATGTCCTTCTTGATGGCCACGCGGATCTCACCCGGCTTGGGGTCCGCGCAGATCGAGTAGGAACGGCGCACCTCGTGGCCGTTGATCTGGGCGCGCACGGCCACGTACTGACCCGGAAGGTAGTTGTAGTCGGCCACGAGGTCCTCGGGCACCGCGAACGTGACCTCCACGGAATCGGAGGTGAGCTTACGCACCTCGGAGACCTCGAGGGTGTTGAACTTGCCACGGCGCTTGGCGACGGGCTGGGCCTCGCCGGTTTCGGTGCCGGTGGCCTCGATGGTTTCGCTCATGTCAGTGCACCTTGAAGTAGTCGAAGGGTTCCTTGCAGTCGTTGCAGACCCAGAGGGACTTGCACGAAGTGGACCCGAAACGGGTCAGCTCCCGCGTGCTCAGCGAACTGCAGCGAGGACATTTGACGGACAGGGCCAAGCGGACCGGTCCCGAATTGTGCCCGGCGCTCGTGCGACCGGTGGGCGGGGCAATGCCGTATTCGGTGAGCTTGGCCTGGCCGTCCTGGCTCATCCAGTCCGTGGTCCACGCCGGGCGCAGCACCTGCACAACGCGCACGTTGCGGTAACCGGCGGCCTGGACCACGGTCTCCAGATCGGCGGCCATGGTGTCCATGGCGGGGCAGCCGGAGTAGGTGGGGGTGATCACCACAACGGTCTCGTCCTGGCCCGCGTACGCATCACGCAGCACACCCAGATCCTCCAGCGTGAGCACGGGGATCTCGGGATCGCACACGGTCGCCGCAATATCCCACAGCTTGGCGTCCTCCGCGTCGGAGGGGCGCTGGGACGGGCCCAGCGGCAACTCGCGGGGAGCGGCGTCGTGACGAAGTACGGAATCGGAAGAAACGCGAGAGATCATCTACATCACCACTTGGCCCCGGGATGCTTACGCGCGAGCGACTGCATTTCGGCCAGGATGTAACCGCGGTACTCCGAGTACTCACCGTTGCGCGGAGAGTCGGGCAGGCGAGCCTGCGTGACTTTGGGGACCTCGAGCTCGGCCTCGGCCAGCAGGGCCTCGATGCGCTTCATGGTGTTCTCGCGCAGCGTGGACGGGCGCACCGCAATGCCCTCGAGCTCGTCATGCAGCGGCTCGTCCGCGAACAGCTCGTCCAAGTACGGCCACATGTAGTAGAGACCCTCCTGGCTGCGACGCTTGGACTCCTCGGTGCCCAGGCCCAGGCGCAGAATCCACTGCGCAGCGTGGTCCTGGTGGTACTCGACCTCCTTGACGGCCTTGTCCGCGATCGCGGCCAGGGTCTGGTCCTGGGAGGACTGCAGCGCGGAGTAGAGCTCGTACTGGTAGAAGGAGAACAACAGTTGACGGGCAATGGTCTGCCCGAAATCACCGTTCTCCTGCTCGACCAGGCGCACCGAACGGAAATCTTCCTCGTCACGGAAGTACGCGAGGTCGTCCTCGGACTTGCCCCACGCGGAGCCCGCATAGGTCAACAGGAAGCGGGCGTGGCCCACCATGTCCAGGGCAATGTTGCCCAGGGCAATGTCTTCCTCGAGCTCGGGAGCGCGGGAGATCCACCAGCCCAGACGCTGAGCCAGCATCAGGGAATCGTCACCGAGACGCAGCGCGTACTGGGCGACCGGCTCGGACGCCTGGCCACCGGAGCCCGCGATGTCCTCGGCGGTGATGGCGTTACCGGCGGACTGCTTGGTCGCGGAATCGTGAGATGCGAAGGCGCTCACAGGTGCTTCACTCCCTCACTCTTGGTGTAGTAGGTGGCGTGGCGGTAGCTCTTGCCCTGAGCGGACTCGAAGTAGCCGCCCTTGGAATCCGGATCGGAGGACGTAATGGCGTCCGCCGGAACGACCCACACGCTGGTGCCCTCATTGCGGCGGGTGTACAGGTCGCGTGCGTTGCGCACGGCCATGGTGGCATCCGGGGCATGCAAGGAACCGGCGTGCACGTGGGACAGGCCGCGCGAGGACCGCACGAAGACCTCCCACAGGGGCCAGTTACCGGTGGTGTTTTCGCTCATGTTCAGGCTCCGATGAGTTCGGCGGACGCGCGGCCCGCAACAATGCTGACTTCTGGGCTGTCGGTGGCGGACTCTGCTGCCTGGGCAGCGGCCTGCATCTGACGCTTGGCGTAGGCCTCGGCGGCCTCGCGCACCCAGGCGCCGTCACTGTGGGCCTTACGACGGCGCTGCATGCGCTGCACGTTGCACGGGCCGGAACCCTTGATCACGGACATGAACTCGTCCCAGTCCAGCTGGCCGTAGTCGTAGTGACCGCGCTCCTCGTTCCACTTCAGATCGGCGTCCGGCAGGGTCAGGCCCAGGGCCTCGGCCTGCGGAACGATCATGTCCACGAAACGCTGGCGCAGCTCGTCGTTGGAGAAACGCTTGATGTTCCACTCCATGGACTGCTGGGAGTTGGGGGAGTCGGCATCCGGCGGGCCGAACATCTGCAGGGCGGGGCCGTAGGTGCGGTTCACCGCGTCCTGGGCCATCTGCTTTTGTTCCTCGGAGCCGTGGGAGAGTTCGTACAGGATCTCCCAGCCCTGGCGCTGGTGGAAGGACTCTTCCTTGCAGATGCGGACCATGGCGCGGCCGTAGGGCCCGTAGGATGCGCGGCACAGGGGAACCTGGTTGCAGATGGCTGCGCCGTCCACCAGCCAGCCGATCGCGCCCATGTCTGCCCAGGTGCGTGCCGGGTAGTTGAAGATCGAGGAGTACTTGGCCTTGCCGGACAGCAACTGCTGGTTGAGGACCTCGCGGGGAGTGCCCAGGGTCTCGGCGGCGGAGTACAGGTACAGACCGTGGCCGGCCTCGTCCTGGACCTTGGCCATCAGGATGGCCTTGCGCTTGAGGCTGGGTGCGCGGGTGATCCAGTTGGCCTCCGGCTGCATGCCGATGATTTCCGAGTGCGCGTGCTGAGAAACCTGACGGGTCAGGGTCTTGCGGTAGGCCTCGGGCATCCAGTCGCGGGGCTCGATGCGGGAATCGTCCGCAATGAGCGTGGCAAAGTGCTGCTGGTCCACGGAGTTCTCGGTGGAAGTGGTTTGTTCAGTCATGGTGTCCCTCAGTTCACGGATGAGTTGGGGCGGAGCAAGCTGCCGCGGACTCCGCTTCGATAATAACTGACCGCTCGTTCAGGATATAACCGTACGGTGTGGGCGTCAACACACAATGCGAAAATTTGTGATGCACTTGACAGAACATTGCATTCTGCGATTCCCTACTGACCATTCGGTCATATAATGTGAGGGAGACAACATGCCGGACCATCCGATTCTGCGAGGAGACAAGACCTCGCAGTGGCTGGGGATCACGGTTCACCGTGCGGACCCGGGCCACGCCGTGATCAGCATGACCGTGCGGGAGGAGATGCTCAATGGTTTTGGCATCGTCCACGGAGGCATGATCTTCAGCCTGGCTGATTCGTGCTTCGCCATGGCCTGCAACGATCCCACCGGGGATGGCAGCACCATTACGGTGGCGCAGGGTGTGGACATCAACTTCATCAGTTCAGCTCGAGTCGGTCAGACCCTGACCGCCGAGGGTCGTGAGATCGCCACCACCGGTCGCAGCGGCCTCTACGACCTGTGCGTCACAGCCGAAGACGGCTCCGTGGTCGCCCAGTTCCGCGGCCGCAGCCGCACCGTGCCCAACCGTCAGAAAGCTTGAAGGTCATGACCACCTGCTCCGTTCCCAATCCGTACAAGCCCACCAAGTCTGCGGATCCCTCGCAGCCGGATCCCGAAGAGACCATGAGCCGGGACCAGATCGAGGCGCTGCAGACCGAGCGTCTCAACTGGACCCTGCACTACGCCTACGAGAACGTTCCCGCGTACAAGGAACTCTTCGACGAGCACGGCGTGCACCCCGATGAGTTCAAGGAACTGGAAGACCTGGCCAAGTTCCCGTACACGGACAAGGAGTTCTTGCGAAAGTCCTACCCGTTCAAGTCCTTCGCCACGCCCATGTCCGAGATCCGCCGCATCCACGCGTCCTCCGGAACCACCGGTCAGCCCACCGTGGTGGCCTACACCGAGGATGATCTGGAGACCTGGGGAACCCTGGTGGCCCGTTGTTTCCGCATGTCCGGCGTGAAGCCCGGCGACAAGGTGCACAACGTGTACGGCTACGGCCTGTTCACCGGTGGCCTGGGTGCCCACTACGGTGCCGAGCGCCTCGGGTGCGCCGTGATCCCGATGTCCGGCGGTCAGACCGACAAGCAGGTGCAGCTGATTCAGGATTTCCAGCCGGAAATCATCCTGTCCACCCCCACCTACCTGCTGACCATTGCCGATGGCTTCCGTAAGCACGGGATCGATCCGCGCGAGACCTCCCTCAAGCACGCCGTGCTCGGTGCCGAGCCGTGGACCGAGGAAATGCGCCACGAGATCGAGAAGACCTTCAACATCACCGCGTGCGACATTTACGGCCTGTCCGAGGTTATGGGCCCCGGCGTGGCCGGCGAGTCCGTGGAGACCAAGGACGGTTCCCACATCTGGGAGGACCACTTCCGCCCGGAAATCATCGACCCGTTCGACGATCGCGTGCTGGACACGGGTGAGCCCGGTGAGCTGATCTTCACGTCACTGACCAAGCAGGCGTTGCCGATCATTCGTTACCGCACCCACGACCTGACACGTTTGCTGCCGGGTTCGGTGCGCCCGGGTCACCGCCGCATGGGCCGCATCACGGGCCGTTCGGACGACATGATCATCCTGCGCGGGGTGAACCTGTTCCCGTCCCAGATCGAGGAACTCGCGCTGCAGGTCCCGACCCTCTCCCCGCACTTCACGTTGGAGATCACCCGGCCCAAGCGCATGGACCAGATGACCATCCACATCGAGCGCCGTGAGGGGGCCACGCTCGAGGAGGCTCAGGAGGGCGGCAAGAAGCTCGTCCACGAGATCAAGACCAAGATCGGTTCTTCGGCTTCGATCAACGTGGTGGAGCCCGGCTCGCTGGAGCGTTCCTCCGGCAAGTTGCGCCGCATTTACGATCACCGCGAGAAGTAGGGGCTGATCAGCCATGACGCCGAGCACCGGGGGATTTCCTCCGGTGCTCGGCGCGTTCGGCTCGCGGTAGCCTGTTGTGATTGTTCAGTAACTGAAAGTAGAGTCCGGGTTCATGCCAGCACAGCCACGCTCACTTACACACGACGACGCCGCCTCGGCACCACGTCGTGGCCGTCCAGGCTATGACCGGGAGACTTTGCTGGCCGTGTGCGTGGAGGTGTTCAACCGCCACGGTTACGACGCCACGTCCATGGGCACGCTGTCCACTCACCTGGGTATTTCCAAGTCCGCGATCTACCACCACGTGGCGTCCAAGGAAGAAATCCTGGAGCAGGCGCTCAATCGCGCGCTCGACTCCCTGGAGGCGGTGTTCGACAGCGTTCAAGCCACCGACTCCCGCGCCGTGAACAAGCTTGAGTTGATTATCCAGGGCTCCGTGCGGGTGCTCGTGGAGCAAATGCCGTACGTGACGCTGTTGTTGCGCCTGCGAGGGAACTCGCCGGTCGAGCTGAAGGCGCTCGAGCGGCGTCGGCAATTGACGCGGATGGTGGAGAACCTGGTGCGTGTGGCCCAGGATGAGGGCGATCTGCGCACCGACATCTCCAATAAATCCGCGCCCCGTTTGATGCTGGGCATGGTGAACTCGATCGTGGACTGGTACCAGCCCGAGCGCTCCGGAACCGTCAACCAGCTCTCGGACACTGCGGTCAAGATGGTCTTCGCCGGCCTTCGGGCCATGT
>NZ_JAUNPE010000085.1 GCF_030536815.1 Kocuria sp. | reverse complement strand
CTTAGCGAGGCCGACGACGCCGCGGCGGCGTCGTCGGCCTGAACACGAGACCAGCGAACCGGCACGGGAGGCAGACCCCGGTGGAAACAACCTCGACCGCCCGGGTGCTGCGGGTGCTGCGCTTGGCCCTGCACGTGAGCTTCGCGGGGTTGTTGTTGCTGGGTGTGCTGCGCATGGCCTCGGACCCGCCCATGAAATTTGCCTGGTCACTGTGCCTGGCGTGCGTGCTGGCGGTCGTGTATCTGGTGGGTACCGTGTGGGAGAACCGGTACGCCCACGGTCGCAGCGACCGCAACCCCCGGTTCCTGGCCGCGCCGTGGCTAGTGGTGATCTCGGCGCTGTGGGGCGCTTTGGTCCTCATGAGCGAGAATTTCATTTCCGTGGTGTTCCCGCTGTTCTTCCTGTTCCTCCTGTTGCTCCCACGCGCCATTGCGTTGGCGTGCGTAGTGGTCCTGACGAGCGGGGTGGTGCTGTCCCAACGGCTGCACATCGGCGCCGAGGACTTCACGGCCGGCATGGTTTACGGCCCGGTGCTGGGAGCGGTGTTCGCGGTCGTCATGGCGTCCTCCTACCGAGCCATGTATCGGGACGTGCTCCGCTACCAGCGCACCCTGTCCGCTTTGGAAACCACGCGGACCGAACTGGCGCGCACCGAACGCGCCGCCGGTCAGGCCACCGAACGCGAACGCTTGGCCCGCGAGATCCACGACACCCTGGCCCAGGGTCTGTCCTCGATCGTGTTGATGTCCCGAGCGGCCCGGGCCTCTCTGTCACGCGATGATGTCCGCCGAACCGATGAGCGATTAGGGACCATCGAGACCGCCGCATCCGAAAACCTCGCCGAGGCCCGCAGGTTCGTCCACAACCTCTCGTCCCCGGCTCTGGCCGTTCCGTTGGCGGACGCGCTGCGCCAATTATGTGAGCGCACCACGGAAGAGGCCCGTGCGCGCGGCGATGAACTCACCGTGGCGTTCACCGAGGACGGCACCGGGCAGGCCGATTTCGCCCAACAGACCGTGTTGCTGCGTGCCGCCCAGACGTTGCTGGCCAATGTGGCCCAGCACGCCCGTGCGCAGCACGCCGTGGTCAGCTTGTCCTGGTGGGATCACGACGTGAGCGTGGACGTGGTGGACAACGGCGTGGGATTCACTTCGGATCGGGTGCCCCCGGCGGAGCCCTGCAACGGATTCGGCCTGCCCGGCCTCCATGACCGAGTGAGCGCGGCCGGTGGAACGGCCACCATTGAATCCGCCCCCGGTGACGGCACCGCGGTCACCGTTCGCCTGCCCCTGAATCCCCCGCCCGCGAACACCGCACCCCGGGTCGTGGACCCCGCATCGGGCGGCTCCGAACCGCCCCGCTCCCCAGACACCGACCTCCCCGGAGACACACAATGAGCACACGAGTCCTACTGGTCGATGATCACCCCGTGGTGCGCGCCGGACTGCGCGCCGTGCTGGAGGGCCTGCCCGACATCTCCGTGGTCGCCGAGGCGCGCGATGCCCTGTCCGCCCAGCAGCGCTCCCGTCACCACGACATCGATGTGGTGGTCATGGACATTCAAATGGGCCCCGGCCCCACGGGAATTGATGCAACCCGCGCCATTCGGGCGGCCGGCGGCCCTCCCGTGTTGATCCTCACGACCTACGACGCGCAGTCGGACATCCTCTCGGCCCTGGAGGCCGGCGCCACGGGATACCTGCTGAAGGACGCACCGGAGGAAACTCTGCGCCAAGCCGTTCTTGATGCCGCTGCCAACCGCCCCGTGCTTTCCCCACAAGTGACCGCGCAACTCGTGATGCGCACCACGAAACCCGCATCCGCTTTGTCTCCGCGTGAAATCGAAATCCTCAAATTGGCGGCCACCGGGGCGAGCAACCGGAACATGGCAAAACAATTGTTCATTTCCGAAGCCACCGTGAAAACGCACCTGGTGCACGTTTACAACAAGCTCGATGTCGACAATCGGACGGCCGCGATCAACCGAGCCAGAGAGCAGCGGATCATTTGAACCCGGCCGGTACAGCCCCGTGAGCTCGACGCCCGATCCCGTGACACGCTAATCCCGCAGTAGGGCCTCGGCCTGAGCCACGCATTCATGCACGCTGGCCGCCCGCCGTTCAATACCTTGAACGCGCGGGTCGCCTTCGGGGTCCCCAACCGGTTGATTTGCCGACGTCGCCGCGAAGCGCGCCATCGTCAGCGCCTCCGCCGTTTGCGCCATGGCGTTGCCGCTGCGGGACAGTTGGCGGTGGACGTCCGACAGGTAACCCCCCTTGGACGCGGGGATATCCTGGGTCTCGGATGGCGCGCGACGGTGGGCCTCCGCGCAGACCTCGCGCACTCGGGGCAGCAGATCCGCGAGGTCATTGGCGATCGGGATGGCTCCGGCACGAAGATCGGGGTCCGTTACGCCCTCCAACATTTGGTGGTACCGGTCCAGGCCTCGCTGGAAGCGATCATGAGCGCGCCGCCACACGCCGCGACCCAGTTCCTGGTCGTCGCGGCGAGTAGCCACGTAATCGCGCAAGAAACCCACACGGTGCCCCTTTCATACATGAACCGCCGCGTCCTAGACGCGGCGGTTCATGGTATCGCTTCAGCAGCACCGACCCTGCGGGTTGTGGTCCTGCCAGTCCTGATAATCCCTCCAGAACTCGCGTTCCGTCATGGGCCGACCGGGTTGCCCACTGGCCCGGTGGTAGTCGAGGTACTTCTCGTACTTGTCTGCGCCCAGCACTCCGTTGCCGAACCGAAGTGCGGAACGGGCCCATGACCGCGCAAGGCCCCCGAGCGGCGTCGCCCGTGAATTCGACATCAGTGGTGACCGTGGCCCGTGGGGACCCGTTGCTCGTACGGAAGGGCGTCCCATTGCCTGGCCAGCGCCTTTTCGGAGGGCGTGGAGATCATTCCCGACGGCGCGTAGTAGCGGGATTCCACGGCCGGGTCCTCGTGCGAGGCGCGCTGATGACCGCGCAAAGCCTTGACCATTTCAATGAACGCCATGACCACCACAATGATCGTGAGGACCGCGAACACGATGGACAGGGTGCCCTGCACCAGGGTGTTGCGCACCACGGCTTCCATGGCCTCGACATTCTGGGCGGTGCCCAGACTGGTCTCGCCGTTGGCCAATGCGTCCTTGAAGCGGAAGTGGTTGGCCCAATAACCCACGGTGGGATCCGAGGAGAAGATCTTGTGCCACGAACCCGTCATGGTGACCACCACGTCGAACAAGAGCGGGATCATGATGATCCACAGGTACTTGAACCGTTGGAGGTTCGCCGCGATCGCCAGGCACACCGCGAGCGCGATGGCCGCCAGTAGCTGGTTGGAGATACCGAACAGCGGGAAGAACGTGTTGATACCGCCCAGCGGGTCGGTCACGCCCAGAATCAGGATGGATCCCCAGCCGGCCACCATGATGGCCGTGGTGAGCCAGGCCCCGAGTCGCCAATCGGTGTCCCTGAACTTGGGAATGAAGTTGCCCAGGGTGTCGGTGAGCATGAAGCGAGCCACGCGAGTGCCGGCGTCCACGGCGGTGAGGATGAACAGCGCCTCGAACATGATCGCGAAGTGATACCAGAAGCTCATCATGGATGCGCCGCCGATCCACTGGTTCATGATGTGGGCCAGGCCCACGGCCAGGGTGGGCGCGCCACCGGTGCGGGACACAATGGATTCCTCACCCACGGCGTCCGCGGTGCCCTGCAGCAGCTCGGGTGTGACGTGCACGCCGGACAGGCCCAGTGAGTTCACGAAGGCGGCGGCGCCCTCAACGGTTCCCATGGTCACGGCCGGGGACGAGTTCATGGCGAAGTAAATGCCACGGTCGATCGAGACCGCGGCAACCAGCGCCATGATCGCCACGAAGGACTCCATGAGCATGCCGCCGTAGCCGATGAACCGGGTCTGGCGTTCCTTCTCGATCATCTTGGGGGTGGTACCCGAGGCGATGAGCGCGTGGAAACCGGACAGCGCACCACACGCAATGGTCACGAACAGGAATGGGAAGAGCGAACCGGAGAACACGGGGCCGTCGGAGCGTCCCGCGAACTCGGAGACCGCCGGAACGGTGATCTCCGGACGCACCACCACAATGGCGGCTGCCAGGAGCACGATGGTGCCGACCTTCATGAAGGTGGAGAGGTAATCACGGGGGGACAACAGCAGCCACACGGGCAGCACTGCGGCAATGAAACCGTAAATGATCACGCACCACGCCAGCGTGATGCGGTCCAGGGTGAACAGCTGGGCACCCAGCTCGGTGTCGGCAACCCACCCGCCGGCCACAATGGCCGCCATGAGCAGGACGAAACCAATGATGGAGATCTCCATGACCTTGCCCGGGCGCAGATAGCGCAGGTACACGCCCATGAACAGGGCGATCGGGATGGTCATCCCCACGGAGAACACTCCCCACGGGGACTCACCCAGCGCGTTGACGACCACCAGGGCCAGGATGGCCACGATGATGATCATGATGGCCAGGGTCGCAATGATGGCGGCGTAGCCACCCACGGTGCCCAGTTCCTCGCGGGCCATCTGGCCCAGGGAACGGCCACCGCGGCGCATGGAGAAGAACAGCACCAGGTAGTCCTGGACGGCACCGGCCAGGATCACGCCCACGATGATCCAGATGGTGCCGGGTAGATAGCCCATCTGGGCCGCGAGCACGGGACCGACCAGCGGACCGGCGCCGGCAATCGCGGCGAAGTGGTGACCGTACAGCACACGACGATCCGTGGGCATGTAGTCCTTGCCGTTGGCCATGTACTCCGCCGGAGTTGCCCTGCTGTCATCCGGGCGCGTGAGTTTGGCCTCGATGAACTTGGAGTAGAACCGGTACGCAATGAAGTAACTGCACACCGCGGCGAAGACGAACCAGATGGCGTTGACCGACTCACCGCGGGCAAACGCAATCATGACCCAGGCCAGGCCGCCCAGCAGGGCAATGCCGATCCAGAGCGCGATGCGCAGGGGCGTCCAGCGGGTTTGTTCGGCCTCGAGGACCTCGGGGTCCACGTGGTTGGGGGGTAAATCAGGGGCCGGGGTTCCTCCCGGTCGCGGAGAGCCCGCGGCGGGGCCGCGATGGGTGGTGCTCATGGGGAAGCTCCGAATCTTGTGTGAATTCACTCAGAATCCTTGGGGATTCCGCAAGTCGGAGTCTATTTCACATGAGGCGCATCACAAACCATCGCGGCGACCGCCGACACAGGACGGCTCTCACATGGTCA
The DNA here is from genome assembly GCF_030536815.1 of Kocuria sp. Taxonomy (GTDB): domain Bacteria; phylum Actinomycetota; class Actinomycetes; order Actinomycetales; family Micrococcaceae; genus Kocuria; species Kocuria gwangalliensis. Next base: position 4,598 of record NZ_JAUNPE010000085.1, on the reverse strand, counting down.
GGAGCACCTTGCCGATGTGCGAGCCGGAGTCGAAGTATTCATGTGCTTCGCGCACCTGATCCAAGGGAAAAGTCTTGGCCATGATGGGTCGGATTTCACCGGACTTCACGTGCGGCCACACAATCTGGCGCACCGCGCCCATGATCTGGGCCTTCTCGCTCAGGGGACGCGAACGCAGCGTGGTACCGATGACCGCACCTCGCTTGTTCATCAGGCGCCCGATGTTCAGCTCTCCCTTGACCCCGCCCTGCATCCCTATGATGGCGATGCGACCGTTGGTCGCCAGCGCCTTGACGTTGGGCTCCAGGTACTTGGCACCCACGACGTCCAGGATCACGTCCGCACCGTGGCCGTCGGTGAGGTCCATGACCCGCTCAACGAAGTCTTCGTCCTTGTACTTGATGGCCGTGGCGCCGAGCTCGGTCACGAAATCGGCCTTCTCCTGGCTGCCGACCGTGGCCAGCACGGTCAGTCCCAGCGCCGTGGCCACCTGGATGGCATGGGTTCCGATTCCACCGGTGCCCCCGTGCACCAGCAAGGTCTCCCCCTCCCGCGCGGCCGCTGCCATGAACACGTTGGAGAACACGGTGGCCGCCACCTCGGGCAGGCCCGCGGCCTCGACCAGATCCATCCCCTCCGGCGCGGGGAGCACCTGCGGCCACGGCGCCACCACCTTGTCCGCGTAGCCACCGGAATCCAGCAGGGCCACCACCTTGTCGCCCACGGTGAGTCCCGCTTCTGCCGGCACCTCGGGGCCGAGTTCGGCAATGGTTCCGGAGACTTCCAACCCGTACACGTCGCTCGCATCCGGCGGCACGGGGTAATTGCCCTGCCGCTGCAGCACATCCGCACGGTTGAGGCCCGCGGCCACCACCTGGATCAGCACCCCGTCCCCCGTGACCGAGGGATCGTCGATCTCCGTGACCTTCAGGACCTCGGGGCCACCCGATTCAACATCTCGCACCGCGCGCATGAATTCTCCTTCTTCGCTGGTTGTTCTCCTGCTGCTTCCATCCTGACGCGGATTGTGGGGCGCGGCTAGCCGACGACGCCGCTCGGCGGGTTCGCCACGCGCATCACCGGCCCGGGCGGCGTCGTATTGGCCCTGCGCCGTGGTGCCGTGGAATAATGACGTGTCGTTCGCGACCGCCCCCGCGGGCGGCCGCGAACGATCAGGAAGGTTGTCCGAGCGGCCTAAGGAGCTGGTCTTGAAAACCAGTGTGCGGTAACCCCGTACCAAGGGTTCAAATCCCTTACCTTCCGCCATTGACGAAGGCCCCCGGCGCTCCCCTTCAGGAGTGTCGGGGCCTTCGGGTCCCCGCCAGCGGTGATTTATGGTTCCCTATTACGGATTTCTTGCTCGTTTTCGGGGATAGGGAACCATAAATCCGCAGCGGCAACGTCAGAAGCCCACGGCCCGGCGGATCTCGTCGCTGATTCGCTCGAGGCGGACCTCCGCCGACCTGCGGGGGATCTCGGCATTGCCGTCGACCGGGAGAACCACTTCCAGGTAGCACTTGAGTTTGGGCTCCGTGCCGGAGGGGCGAACGATCACGCGGTCGTCGGCCTCGGTGCGCAGCAGCACACCCTCGGTGGGCAGCATCTCGGGTCCGCCCTTGGACAGGTCCGTGTACTCGACCACCGGGGAGCCGGCCAGGTCCGCGGGAGGGTTCTCGCGCAGCCGCTGCATGCCCTGCGGAATCAGTTCGAGATCGGCCACGCGGAACGTCAGCGGGGCCGTGGCGTAGAGCCCGTGCAACCGCGCCAATCGGTCCAGTTCACCCTGCACCGTGGCGTTGGAGTGCTTGAGCCGGTGCACGTAGGACGCCACCCGCACCGCGGTGGTGATGCCGTCCTTGTCGCGCACGGCCAGCGGGTCGGTGCAGTAGCCAATGGCCTCCTCGTAGCCGAACCGCAGCCCGGGCGTGCGGGCGATCCACTTGAAGCCGGTCAGGGTCTGGCGGAACTTCAGGCCGTGATGCTCAGCAATCCGTCCGAGCAACCGTCCGGAGACGATGGAGCAGGCCAGGGTGTCACCGCTGCGATCGGGGTCCGACGCCGCATGCTCACCCAAGAGTGCGCCCAGCTCATCACCGGTGAGCCGCCGCCACGTGGTGTTTCCGGTGTCCGAGACGCCCGGAATCGCAATGGCGCAGCGATCCGCATCCGGGTCCAACGCGATGACCACGTCCGCGTTGTCCTCCGACCCCAGCGCGAGGGCCAGGTCCATGGCCCCCGGTTCCTCGGGGTTGGGGAAGACCACCGTGGGGAATTCGGGATCCGGTCGCGCCTGCTCCGGAACCACCGTGACATTCGGGAATCCGGCGTGTTCCAGTACGCGCACCGCGGTCTCCCCGCCCACGCCGTGCATGGGTGTCAGGACAATGCGCACGTCCGAGGGTTCATCGGTGCCGCGCAGGGCTGCCGCGCGGGAGATGTATCCGTGGAGCAATGAGTCGCCCGCCCATTCCACGTCGGCGTCAGCACGGGGCACCTCGTTGGCTGGCGGCGCTGCGGCAATGCGTTCGGCGATGTGAGCGTCATCCGGGGGCACGATCTGCACGCCGCGCTCGTCGTCCGAATCCACCGCCCGACCGCCCAGGTACACCTTGTACCCGTTGTCCGCCGGAGGGTTGTGGGACGCCGTGACCATCACACCCGCGTCCGCACCCAGTTCCCGCACGGCATAGGCCACCACGGGGGTGGGCAGCTGGGCGGGCAACCGAATGGCCCGGCAACCCGCGGCAGCGAGGACGGCGGCGGCGTCGGCGGCGAAATCCGCGGAACCGTGGCGAGCATCGCAACCGACCACCACTACCGGACGCTCCCCCACCCGTTCGGTGAGGAAAGCCGCGAGACCGGCGGTGGCGCGAATGACCACCGCGCGGTTCATCCGGGATTCTCCTGCGCCCACCGCGGCTCGCAACCCTGCCGTGCCGAACATGAGCGGTCCGGAGAATCGGGAGGCGAGATCCGCCACGGCGGCACCGTCGCCCGCCTCAGCGCTCGCCGCGAGGGCTTCGAGTTCGGCGCGAGTGGCCGGATCCGGATCGCGCGCAATCCAGCTGCGCACGGCCGAGGAAAGTTCGGCGGTCAATGGTTCAGCGGTCATGCGTACCTCCGCGGGATGAGCGGGTGAATTAGTCGGACAGGCCGTCGAGCACGGCGCGGGATCCGGACAGGCCCAGTCGGGTGGCCCCGGCCTCGACCATGGCCAAGGCATCCTCGGTGCTGCGGATTCCGCCGGAGGCCTTGACGCCCAGTCGGCCGCCCACGGTGTCCGCCATGAGGCGCACGGCCTCGACCGTCGCTCCGCCGGCGGGGTGAAAACCCGTGGAGGTCTTCACGAAGTCCGCACCCGCCGCCTCGGCGGCCTGGCATGCGGCCACGATCTCGTCATCGGTCAGGGCCGCGGACTCAATGATGACCTTCAGTACCACGTTCGCGGGGCAGGATTCACGCACCATGGCGATCTCCGCCTGCACCTCATCCCAGGCCCCGGCCTTGGCCAGACCCAAATTGATGACCATGTCCACTTCATCAACGCCGGCGGCCACGGAATCCGCGGCCTCGGCGGCCTTGACGGAGGCCTCATGGGCTCCGGACGGGAAACCGCACACGGTGGCCAGCTTGACGCCGTCGGGCAGTTGAACGGTCAGCCGCGACGGCGAGACACAAATGGAGAAGGTGCCCAGCTCACCGGCCTCGCGGGCCAGCTCGTTCACCTGCTCCGCGGTGGCCTCGGGCTTGAGCAGCGTGTGATCGATCATCGTGGCCAGTTCGGCGCGGGTGGTCATGAAATTTTCTCCTTGGTTCGGTGAGTCGGGCGGTAGGTGAGGTCAGGAAATCCGGTCGAGCACGATGTCTTTGCGCGCGCCGGTACCCTCGGCCGCCCGGGGATCAATGGTGTAGCCACCGCGCAGGGAATCCAGCGCGCGGTCGAAACGGTCCGGGGTGTCCGTGTGGAGGGTGAACAGTTTCTGACCCTTGGTGATCGTGTCGCCGGGAACCGCGTGGATCTCGATACCGGCACCGGCCTGCACGGGATCCTGCTGGCGAGCGCGGCCGGCACCCAGGCGCCAGGACGCCACACCCACGGCAAGCGCGTCCATCTCGGTCATGACGCCGTCTTCTTCGGCCGTGACCTCGTGGGTGTCGGTGGCCACCGGCAGCGGGGCGTCCGGGTCGCCACCCTGGGCGGAGATCATGCGCTTCCAGGTGTCCATGGCGCGGCCGTCCTTGAGGGCCTCCGCCACGTCCGGGTCCGTGACGCCCGCCGCCTCGAGCATTTCCTTGGCCAGGGCAAGGGTCAGGCGAACGACGTCGCTGGGGCCGCCACCCGCCAGGACCTCCACGGACTCGCGGACCTCCAGGGCGTTGCCCACGGTCAGGCCCAGGGGGCGGGACATGTCGGTCAGCAGCGCCACGGTGTTCACCCCGGCGTCCGTTCCGAGGTCGACCATGGTGCGCGCGAGCTCGCGGGCGTCCGCTTCCTTCTTCATGAACGCGCCGGGGCCCACCTTGACGTCCAGGACCAGGGCGCCGGTGCCCTCGGCGATCTTCTTGGACATGATCGAGGAGGCGATCAGGGGAATGCA
>NZ_JAUNPE010000239.1:233-2618 GCF_030536815.1 Kocuria sp. | reverse complement strand
GTGTCCTGGGCGTCTCCAAGGACGCATCCCAGGCCGATATCAAGAAGGCCTATCGCAAGCTGGCCCGCAAGTATCACCCGGACCAGAACCCAGGGGATGCCGCCGCGGAGAAGAAATTCAAGGACATCTCCGAGGCCAATTCGGTGCTGTCCGACACCGAGGAACGCGAACAGTACGACGCGATCCGTGCCATGGGCTCCGGTGCTCGCTTCAGCGCGGGTGCACCCGGTGGTGGCGGCGCCGCCGGTAACGCGAGCTTCGAGGACATCTTCAGTGGGATGTTCGGCGGCGGAGGCGGTCGACGCGCGCGCCACTCCACATCCGGTGGGGGCGGGTTCGAGGACCTGTTCGCGCAGTTCGGCGGTCAAGGTGGTGACACTCGGTTCAGCACCTCGGGCGGACCCGCCTACGGTGCGCCCGGTGGATACGGCGGTTATCAGGGCCCGCCCGCCAAGGGCGAGGACATCCACACGACCACCACCATTCCGTTGCGTTCGGCGTACAACGGCACCACCGTGAAGTTGCGCCGTGGCAACGGTCAGACCACCACGGTGCGGGTGCCCAAGGGCGTCAAGGACGAACAGCGACTCAAGGTGTCGGGCAAGGGCCATTCCGGCCCGGGCGGAAACGGCGATCTGATCGTGACCATCAAGGTCAGGGATCACCCGTTCTTCAGCCGCGACGGACAGAACGTGGCTGTCACCGTTCCGGTGACCGTGGGCGAAGCCGCCCTGGGCGCGACCCTTGAGGTGCCCACCCTGGACGGGAATCACGTGAACGTGAAGATCCCGGCGGGCACGTCATCCGGGCGTCGCTTCCGCGTCAAGGACAAGGGATTCACCTCGGGATCCACGACCGGCAACATGATCGTGACTGTCGACATCGAGCTTCCCGAGTCGCTGAATGCCGAAGCCAAGAAAGCAGCGGAGGCATTCGCGCAGGCCACCGAGGATTTCGATCCTCGAGCCGGTCTGAGCGAGAAGGCGGCGAAGTGACATGGCCTTCGACTTCACGCAGCCGGTGTTCGTGATCTCGGTAGCCGCCGAGCTCGCGGAGATGCACCCGCAGACCCTGCGCCAGTACGACCGGTTGGGCTTGGTGACACCTTCTCGGGCCTCGGGGAGGGCCCGCAGATACTCCCAGATGGATGTCGAGAAACTGCGTCAGATCCAGGCGTTGTCGCAGAAAGGCGTGTCGCTGGAGGGCATCAAGCGGATCATTCAGCTGGAGAACCAAGTGCGCGCGTTGCAATCCCGCGTCACTGAACTGTCCGAAGAACTGGACCGGGAACGTGAATCACGCCGGGAGTCGTCCAAGATCTTTGCCGCGGGAGCTTCCGGTGACGTGGTGCGCATGGCCCGCGGTTCCCGGCCCACGCCCCGCAAGGTCTCCCAGGCCCTCATGCTGTATCGCCCGGCGAAGAGGGCGGGCGCGAGTTAGTGGCTCGGGCAGCACCTGGTTCGACGATGCGTCGTCACCCTTCGTGGGCGGTGGCGCGTTCGCCATCCCGACTTTTCTCGTGGTGCATTACTCGACCATGATCATCCGCGCTATTCTGGACGCCAACTGAGTTTTCGGGGGCTCGAGGCCGAGCTCCCCGCCCTGCGATAGCGTCGCTGACTAGAGTCACGGTTATCGCGAGTTCCAGCCGCGCCGGCCATTCCGCTGGTTGTTTTGCGGCCTACGGCCTCTATTGTTGGGATTGTTCTGCTGGTCAGCCTTATCGCGGTCGAGGTACGGTAGCGTGCCTCCGGGCTGGGGAAGGTAGTCTGGATGCTTACGTTTGTTGTTCTGGGTGAACCATTCGTAAATTTTCTCGCCGGGAGCGGTGGCCTTCCCCGCATTGTCTCCGGGACGGGGGTAGTGCACCGGCAGGCCAGGCACCCCGCGCGCAGCCTTCGACCAGTCCTCCACGCCCTCGCGTAGACCTTGTGTCGCAGAGACCACTGCTGAGAACCGTTCGAGACTCAACTTCTTGAGCTGTTGTTCCGATAGTGGGGCGGCGTCCGGGTCCTCCCCCGAGGACAACACGGCGTACCTACGGGTCACGGCTTTAGTGCTGCGTACCGCCGTTTTCGACCAGTCGACTCGAATCTTGGCGGCACCGAAACCCAGTGGTTTACCCGAACCCATCTGATGGACCACGTCCTCGTCCGGATTATCCAGCAACCACAGCAGGGCCCCCAGTTCCAGGCCGGTGAGACTATCCACGTCGATATGCACCTCGAAGACTGCGCCCGGCCGCACCCAGTCCAAGAGCGCGAAGCGCACACTGGCAGACACCTTGCCACCGTGATGCAAGTACTCCTTGAACCTCGCAGCGTTCCGCCCTTGCCCAACTTGCACAGGACTCGTCACTCGGGCATCCCAGTAGTCCGCCGCGCC
>NZ_JAUNPE010000239.1:0-223 GCF_030536815.1 Kocuria sp. | reverse complement strand
GAGGATATCTCGATGAGTCATATAAACTTTACGCCCGCGTAGCCGTGAAGCCCGGGCATCAAAGGCTTGGCGCTCATTGTCCAAACGGTGCGTTTTCCGGTTCCCCGAGTTCCAGGGCCTTTGCTCCATATCGCCGGTATAGAACTGGTACTGCGATGGTTTTGGTGAATTCAGCACCGCTAGCTCGACGGGTACGGGATTTGCCAATCCGAACAGCGCTTTT